>JANPJN010000699.1:0-17028 GCA_031425515.1 Acidobacteriota bacterium
GGACAAGGTCCGCCGCGGCCTCAGCGCCGGCCGGGTCCAGTCGGTTGCGCTCAAGCTGGTCTGCGACCGCGAGCGCGAGATCGACAAGTTCCTCCCCGAGGAATACTGGAACATCACGGCGCGGCTGGCCGGCCCGGTGCCGCCGGAGTTCGACGCGAAGCTCCTCAAGCAGGGCGGCTCGACAATCAAGGTCACCAGCCAGGCCGAATCGGACGCGGTCCTCGCAAACCTGAAGCAGGCCTCCTGGCTGGTCAGCACCGTCGTCACGAAGGAACGGAAGAAGGGAGCGGTCCCGCCGTTCATTACCAGCAAGCTCCAGCAGGCGGCGCGCTTCCCGGTCAAGAAGACGATGATGATCGCGCAGCAGCTCTACGAGGGCATCGAGCTGCCCGGCGAAGGGGCCGTCGGCCTGATCACGTACATGAGGACCGACTCCACGCGCGTCTCCGAACAGGCGCTCCTGGATGTGCGGGAGTACATCGGCACCCGCTTCGGGCCGGACTACGTGCCGGAGAAGCCGAACGCCTACAAGACAAAGGCGGATGCGCAGGACGCCCACGAGGCCATCCGGCCCACGTCGATGCAGTACGACCCGGAGTCGATCCGGGCGCTCCTCTCGCCCGATCAGTTCTACCTCTATAAATTGATCTGGAACCGCTTCGTCGCCTCCCAGATGCCCCCCGCGACGTTCGATGAAACGACGGTGGACATCACGGCCGCCGACTACATCTTCCGTGTGAAGGGCTCGGTTCCAAAATTCGCGGGCTGGCTCGCGGTCTACAACCAGGAACCGGTCGCCGAGGAGCGCAGCGGTCCCGGCCCGGACGCCGTGTCGGCCGACGATGACGACGGGAGCCATGTGCTGCCGCCGTTGACGGAAGGGGACGTCCTGCAGTTGCGGGAGATCAGGCCGGAGCAGAAGTTCACCCAGCCGCCCGCGCGGTACAGCGAGGCGACGCTCGTCAAGGCGCTCGAGGAGAACGGCATCGGCCGGCCGAGCACGTACGCGTCGATCATCAGCGTGATCCAGGCGCGGGATTACGTGAACAAGATCGAGGGGCGCTTCAAGCCCACCGTGCTCGGGCGGATGCTGGTGGACCGGCTGCTCAGCCCTGCCTTCGACGACATCCTGGACGTGGAGTACACCCGCAACCTCGAGGAGGATCTCGACAAGATCGAGGAAGGCACGTCCAATTACGCCAAGACGCTCACGAGCTTCTACAAGAAGTTCGAAAAGGACCTGAAGCGCGCGTCGAAGGAGATGATCAACCTCAAGGAGGGGGTCGAGCCCGAGCCTGCGGTGGCCTGCGACAAGTGCGGCAAGCCGATGGTCATCAAGGCGGGGAAGTTCGGTCTGTTCCTCGCCTGCAGCGGGTATCCCGAGTGCGAGAACACGCGCGAGCTCGAGACGCCGGAGCCCGGCGCCGAGGGTGATGGGATCGAGGAGGCCTGCGAGAACTGCGGCAAGCCGATGGCGATGAAGCGCGGCCGGTTCGGCCAGTTCCTGGCCTGCACGGGTTATCCGGAGTGCAAGACAACCCGCAAGATCATCACGACCAAGCAGGGGATGACGGCGGCGAAGCCGGATCAGATGCTCGACGAGAAGTGCCCGAAGTGCAGCTCCAATCTCGTCGTCAAGCAGGGACGGTTCGGCGAGTTCACGGCCTGCAGCAGCTATCCGACCTGCAAGTACGTGAAGCAGAAGTCCTCGGGGCTCGTCTGCCCGAAAGACGGCGGGGACGTGGTCGAACGGAAGTCGCGGCGCGGCAAGGTGTTCTTCGGCTGCGCGAACTACCCCGACTGCGACTTCGTGCTCTGGAACCGGCCGATTCTCGAGCCGTGCCCGACGTGCGGTGAGAAGTTCCTCGTCGAGAAGATCACCAAGCGCCACGGCCGTCAGCTGATGTGCCACAAGGAGGACTGCGACTACGTGCGGTCCGAGGAGCTGGTCACGGCGGATGCCTGATCGCACGACCCACGGCCCTCAGCCTCGCTGCCGCTCATGAGGGTCCACATCGTCGGCGGCGGCCTCGCGGGTTCCGAGGCGGCGTGGCAGGCCGCCTCGATGGGCGTGGACGTGACCGTCCACGAAATGCGGCCTGTCCGGGCCACAGCGGTGCACAAGACCGACAACTTTGCCGAGCTCGTGTGCAGCAATTCGTTCCGCGGCGACAAACTCGATAACGCCGTCGGCCTCCTCAAGGAGGAGATGCGGCGGCTGGGATCCCTCGTGATGTGTGCCGCCGATGCCGCGCGCGTGCCGGCCGGGGCCGCGCTGGCGGTGGACCGCGAGCGCTTCGCCGGGGAGGTCACGCGTGCGCTCGCCTCGCATCCGCGCGTAACGATCGTCCGGGAGGAGGTCTCCCGCATTCCGTCCGGCGTCGACGGGCCGGTGATCATCGCCACCGGTCCGCTGACCTCCGATGCGCTGTCGGCGGACATCGCCGCGATGGTCGGCGCCAGCCACCTGTATTTCTACGACGCGGTGAGCCCCATCGTCCTTGCCGAAACGATCGACATGGGCAAGGTGTTCCGAGCGTCGCGGTGGGGGAGGAGTTTCAGGGGTTCTACGGGGTTCCGCGGGGTTCCACAGGGTTCTACCGGGTTCTCCGAGGTTCCGCAGGGTTCGGCGCCCGCGTGTGGCGTGGACGACGGTGAGGGGGATTATCTGAACTGCCCCTTCACGCGCGAGGAGTATGAGCGGTTCCATGCGGCGCTGATGGGCGCGGAGCGGGCGCCGCTGCACGAGTTCGACGAACCGAAGTTCTTCGAGGGGTGCCTGCCGATCGAAGTGATGGGTTCGCGCGGCGTGGACACGCTGCGGTTCGGCCCCATGAAGCCGGTCGGCCTCGTGGACCCGCGCACGGGACGCGAGGCCTACGCGGTGGTGCAGTTGCGGCAGGACAACCTGGCCGGCGACCACTTCAGCCTGGTCGGCTTTCAGACGCAGATGAAGTGGGGCGAGCAGGCCCGCGTGCTGCGGCTGGTTCCCGGGCTCGAACAGGCCGAGTTCGTCCGCTTCGGCATGATTCACCGCAACACCTACATCAACGGCCCGACCGTGCTCCGTGAAACCTGGCAGGTGAAGGGGCGCGACGACCTGTTCTTCGCCGGGCAGATCTCCGGCGTGGAGGGGTACGTGGAGTCGGCGGCGTCAGGGTTGATGGCCGGCCGGAATGCCGCGGCGCTCGCACTCGGGCGTCCGGTGCGCGTTCCGCCGCGCACGACCGCCATGGGGGCCATGGCGTTTTATGTGTCGCACGCAGATCCGGCGCATTACCAGCCGACCAACATCACCTTCGGGATCATTCCCGCTCTGGTCCCGGAAGGCGGGCGCCGTGTGCCGCGCAAGAAGGCCGAGCGCAACGCCGCGCTCTCGGCCCGTGCGCTGAGCGACCTGCAGGCGTGGGTGGAGGATCCCGTCCAACCCGCCGTGGCCGCCGCGTCCGAGCCCGGACCATCCTGATGCAGCAGCAGGTCCGTGAGTTCCTCGCGCACCTCCGCCTCAACGACAACGCGTCGGCCCACACGGTTCGCGCGTACGAGAGCGACCTGTCGCAGTTCGTCGCGTTCCTCGCCACGCATCTCGGACGCCGCAGGGCGGAGGTCGGCGTCGCCGATTTGCAGCACGCCCACATCCGCGCCTTCCTCGGCGATCTCCACACCCGCGGCAACGCCCGCGCATCGGCCGCCCGCAAGCTGGCGGCGATCCGCAGCTTCGGACGCTACCTGCGGCGGGAAGGGGAAATGGAAGGGGATCCCGCGGCGCTCGTGGGCACACCGAAGCGCGAGCACCGGCTGCCGGCGCACCTGGGAGAATCGGAGATGTCGCGTCTCCTCGAGATGCCTGACGCGTCGGCGCCCCTCGGCCGGCGCGACCGCGCCATCCTCGAACTGTTCTACGCCTCCGGGCTGCGGCTGAGCGAACTGGTCGGTCTGGGTCTCGAGGACGTCAATCTCAGCGGACGGGTGGTCCGCGTCCTCGGCAAAGGGGGCAAACAGCGCATCGTCCCCTTCAACCGCCCCACCGAGAAGGCGCTCCGTGCCTGGATGCAGGATCGGGAGACATTGCTCGCGCAGGCGCCTGCCGTGTCATCCGCGGTGCGCCCGGGGGCAAGGCGGACGCGCCGGACGGCGGAACCGCTCTTCCTGAACTACCGGGGGGGCCGGCTCTCGACCCGCAGCGTGGACCGCCTCGTGCGGCGGTACGTGGCGGCCTGCAGCACGCGGTTCGGCATCAGCCCGCACGCGCTGCGGCATTCCTTCGCGACGCATCTCCTCGAACGCGGCGCCGATCTGCGCGCGATCCAGGAGCTGCTCGGCCACGCCCGCCTCAGCACCACGCAGCGTTACACGCACGTGAATGCCGCGCAGTTGATGGAGGCCTACCGCAAGTCGCACCCGAAGGCGTAGCTCTCAGCTCTCAGCTGTCAGCTCAGACCGCTTCCATCATCGGACGGCGTCCGCCGCGGGAGTAATCGATGCCGAGAGTCTTGATCTTGTAGTTCATGACGCGCGGGCTGATCGCGAGCAGCTCGGCGGCGTCCTTCTGGATCCAGTTCGACATCTTGAGCGCTTCGAGAATCGCCTGCCGCTCGATCTCCTCCAGCGCGATGCCCGTCGGCGGAATCTTGACGACCGGGCTCGCATCGCCGGACGCGGTGCCCGTCGACAGCTCTCCGAGCGCCAGATCGCCGCAGGTGAGCTGCGGCCCTTCGGTCAGCAGCACGGCCCGCTCGATCGCGTTCTCGAGCTCGCGGATGTTGCCCGGCCAGTTGTACCGCATCAGCAGCTTCTGGGCATCAGGGCCGAGACCGTCCACGCGCTTCTTGAGCTCTCCGGCGAAACGCCGCAGGAAGAACCCGGCGAGCTGGTTGATGTCCTCCTTCCGGTCCCGCAGCGGCGGCATCTCGATCGACACGACGTTCAGCCGGTAGTACAGGTCCTCGCGGAACTGCCCGTTCGCCACCATCTGCGGCAGGTTCCGGTTCGTCGCGGCGATGAGCCGCACGTCCACGCGCAGCGTGCGCGTGCCGCCGAGCCGTTCGAACTCGTGCTCCTGGAGCACGCGCAGGATCTTCGCCTGCGTGTTCGCGCTCATGTCGCCGATCTCGTCGAGGAACAGCGTGCCGCCGTCCGCCTGTTCGAAGCGGCCGACGCGCTGTTTGTCGGCGCCCGTAAACGCCCCCTTCTCGTGCCCGAACAGCTCCGATTCGAGCAGGTTCTCCTGCAGCGCCGCGCAGTTGACCTTCACGAAGTTGCGCCCGGCGCGCAGCGAGTTGTGATGGATGGCGCCCGCGATGAGCTCCTTGCCGGTGCCCGTTTCCCCGCGGATGAGCACGGTCGTATTGCTCTTCGCCACCTTCTTCACGACGGTCAGCACCGACTGCAGCGCGCCGCTCGCGCCGACGATGCGGTCGAAGTCGTAGATGTCCTGCTGCGTGTGGCGCAGGTATTCGATCTCGTGTTTGAGGCGGCGGTGCTCGATCGCTTTGGCGATCTTCAGCTCCATCTCCTCGATCTCGAACGGCTTCTGCACGAAGTCGAACGCACCGATCTTCATCGCCTCGACGGCGGTGTGGATCGATCCAAAGGCCGTCATCAGGATCACGGCCGTGCTCGGATGGAGCGACTTGGTCGTGCGCAGCACGTCCATACCGTCGCTGCCTCCCATCTTCAGGTCGCTCAGGACGACGTCGAACTGCCCTTCGTGCAGCTTCTCGATGGCGACGTTCCCGTTGGGCGCCTCCTCGACTTCATGGTGCGCATCCGACAGCGCGCGGACAATTCCCCGCCGGAGCGAGTCGTGATCGTCTGCAACCAGAATCCGGCCCATATCCATGCCTCTCACTGATGATTACCGCCGGTGCCGCCGCGCCGCATCGCGCGCCGCCGTGGCCCCCGCGTCATGAATTCCCGACCGCCGCCAAACCCCGTACCGCGTCCTATCGCTTGAACAGTTCATGGCTCCCGCTCACCGGAAGCGTGACCCGGAACCGGGTGCCTCCCTGCGGCAGGGCGCTCACGTCAATCTGCCCGTCGTGCGCGTCCACGATCTTCCGCACAATCGCCAGCCCGAGCCCCGATCCCTGCGGTTTGGTCGTGAAGAACGGACTGAAAATCCGGTCGATCACGTCCGCCGGAATCCCCGGCCCGTCGTCGGAGACCTCGACCTGGATCATCGGGACGGACGGCGCGTCGGCCGCAGCTTCCTCGTCCGTGGTGACCTGCACGGCGGAGAGCCGGACCGCCCCGGTGCCTCCCATCGCCTCGAAGGCATTGGTGAGGAGGTTCGTGAAAATCTGGCGTATCTGGTGCGGGTCCCCCTGGATCGGCGAGAGATCTTCGGGCAGGTCCAGCACCAGGCGCACGCGGCCGCGGGGCACGTGGCTCTCCGCCATCGAGATCGCATCGCGCACGACGTCGGCCAGCGAGATGCGCTCGACCTGCAGCCGGATCGGCCGCACGAAGTCCAGCACTTCAACGACGATGGCGTTGGCCATCTTCGCTTCCTTGATGATGTCGCGAAGGATGGACTGCGCGTCCTCGGAGTCCGGGAGCTGCCGCTTGAGGACGCCGGCCATCACTTCGATGCCCGCGAGCGGGTTCTTGACCTCGTGCGCGATGGCCGCCGCCATCTCGCCGAGGGCTGCCAGGCGGTCGCGCAGGCGCTCGCGCTCCTCGAGTTGCTCGACCCGCGTGAGGTCCTTGAAGAAGAGCGCCGCACCGGTGACGCGGCCGCGCTTGTCGAGCACCTTCGAGAGCGTGTAGCCAATCACCTTGCCGGTCGCCTTGAGCCGCAACTCCGCGCGGTTGGGCAGATGCGACAGCTCGAACATCCCGGTGAGGATGCGGACGAGGTCCGGGACTTCGCGCAGGACGTCCGTGTAGGGGCGGCCGATGTCCGCCGCGTGCGGCGTCAGGCCGAGGATGCGATAGGCCACCTCGTTCATGACGGCGACGTCGCCGTCGCGCGTGACCGCAAGCACCCCGTTGCGCAGGTTCCACACCAGGTCGTGGTAGAAGTCCTCGGCCACGCCCGTGCCGCGGGTGGCCTTCGCCCGCGAGCGGGCGGGCGAGGCGGCCGTGCGCCGGGGCGTGCCGGTCGTCCGCGTGGGTCGAGGCGTCGATTTTCTGGTCGGCATGGTGGCTGAAACGGCCGTTCCCGGATCAAGCGTTCCGGCCACCCGGGGGATGGTGTCGTGGGCCCGGGACGCCAGGGGGCTGTCCTTCTGTACGTCAGGAAACGAACGCGGGACGGCGGAAATGCGGCGCACGTATCGTCCCCAGGGGCAAAGGATGTGCCCTGCGGGCGACACATCCGGGAGGCGACTTTCCTAAGGAAAATGCAGGAGTGAGAACGAACGCCGTGTGCGAGTGTATTACGGAATTGGGGGGAAATTACAGTTTTGTGTCGTGCAGCTCTTCCCACTGGTGCATGAGGTCGCCGATTTCCCACAGCAGGGCCTGATGCCGGTCGATGATTGGTTTGGCGGTTTCGTGATTGTCGTAGAAGCCGTCAGCCGCCATCGTGGCTTCCATGGCGCGCGCCGCCTGCTCCTTCTCGGCAATACGCCCCTCGAGGTCGGTGATGCGCTTCTGGCGGGCGTCGGCGGCCTTGCGGAGCCGGCGGGTGTCGGCGTCCTGCTTCTTGCGCTCGTCGTACGTGGGAGCGGACGGGCCCGCGCTGGCGACGGCGGCCACCGCCGTGGAGGGTTTCGGGTTGTCCCGCCGTGAGGCGGTGCGGTGCGATTCCGGCGCCGGCGCCGGGGTCCGGGAGGGGGCGCCGATGCGGGCGCGCGGGGCTGCGGCCGGCGCCGGCGGGGTGTCCTGCTGCCGCCGGCTCCAGAGGAACTCCTCGTAGGTGCCGGGGTAGGGGACGGCCTCACCGCCGCCGATGTGGATGACCTTCGTGGCCAGCTTGTCGACGAAGTAGCGATCGTGCGACACGAAGATCAGCGTGCCCCCGAAGTCCTCGAGCGCGTCGAGCAGCACGTCCTTCGAGTCCAGGTCCAGATGGTTCGTCGGCTCGTCGAGCAGGAGCGTGTTCGACGGACGCAGCAGCATGCGCGCGACCGCCAGCCGTGTGCGTTCCCCACCCGACAGTACCCGCACCGGCTTTTCGATGTCGTCGCCGGAGAACAGGAAGCCCCCGAGGATGTTCCGGATGCTCGGCACCATGTGGAGCGGCGCGTCGCCGGCCAGCGTCTGGTAGATGTTCTTCGTCGGGTCGAGACGCGTCGCCTCGTCCTGAGCGAAGTACTGCATCACGACCTGATGCCCTTCCGTGCGCGTCCCTCCGTCGGGCGCCTCGACGCCCGCCAGCATGCGCATGAGCGTGGACTTGCCCGCGCCGTTGGGGCCGATGAGCGCGATACGATCGCCGCGCTCGATGAGCACGTTGATGCCGCCGAAGATCACCCGCCCGCCGTACGCCTTCCGGACGCCGTGCAGATCGAGCACCGATCGGCCGCTCTTCGCGCACGCCGGGAACGAGAAGTGAACGCGCTTGCGCTCGGGCGGAATCTCGATGGGCACGATCTTGTCGCGCATCTTGATCCGGCTCTGGACCTGCGACGCTTTCGTCGCTGTATACCGGAACCGGTTGATGAAGGCGTCCATCCGCCCCAGTTCGTCGTCCTGATCCCGCTTCTGCTGCCGCAGCCGTTCCATCCGCGCCTCGCGCTCAACGAGGTACGCGCTGTAGTTGCCGGGGTAGTCGGTCAGCCGGCGCATGCCGATGTCGGTGATGCGCGTGACGACGGCGTCGAGGAAGAAGCGGTCGTGGGAGACGAGAATGACGGCGTGCGGATAGCCCGAGAGATATTCCTCGAGCCAGTTGCGGGCGTCGAGATCGAGGTGGTTCGTCGGCTCGTCGAGCAGCAGGAGGCCTGGCCGTCCGAGCAGCAGCTTGGCGAGCGCGATTCGCATCTGCCAGCCGCCCGAGAAGGTTTCCGACGGCTTGGTCAGGTCGTCGGGGGCGAAGCCGAGGCCCCGCAGGACCGTCGTGATCTTCAGGTCGATGCTGTAGCCCTCGAGCCGCCGGAAGTCCTCCTGCAGGTCGCTGTAGCGCGACAGCATGCCCTCATGCTCCGATTCCGGCACCGCATCGTCGCCCAGCCGCTCCTCGAGCGACTGAATCTCGGCGCGCATGTCGAGCAGCGGCTTGAAGGCGAGCCCGGCTTCTTCGAGGAGGGTGCGGCCGGAGTGGTTGAGGCCGTCCTGGGGGAGGTAGCCGATGGTGAGGCCGGCCGGCTTGATGACCAGCCCGCCGTCCGGCTCTTCGAGTCCGGCCAGCATCTTGAGGAGCGTGGTCTTGCCGGCGCCGTTCGGGCCGCTCAGGCCGACGCGCTCGCGGTCGTCAATCTGCCAGCTGACGGCGTCGAGCAGGACGCGGTCGCCGAACGTTTTGCTGAGGGCGGAGAGCTGGATCATGCAGGGGAGGGGCGCAGGCCGCCCCGTCGAATGCGCCGGAAACGTGCAATTTTAGCACGAGGCGCCCCAGATCCGGCCGATCCGACGACGTTAGCTCCAGACAACCTTGCGCATGGTGTCTCCCTTATCGGCCGCTGGTCAGCGCACGCCGCGCGCGCTGCTGTACTGAGCGACTCTATATGACACAAAAGTACACGGAAGTTCGTCCGGCGTCAAGTCACTCCCCCAGCGCCTTTGCGGCGACGGCCAGGACGCGCGGCACACGGAAGGGTTTGGTGAGGTAGCCCGAGACCCCGAGGTTGACGGCCTCGATGGCGCTGGCTTCCGTGGAGAAGCCCGTGATGATGATGACCGGAATGTCGGCCTTCAGCCGGCGCGCCTCCCGGATCACCGCCAGGCCATCGAGCTCCGGCATCTTGAGATCGGTGATCAGGAGGTCGTAGGGAATGAGCCGGAGGCGGTCGATTGCGGTGCGCCCGTCCGGCGCCAGGTCCACGTCGTACTCGGCAAGCGCGAGCGTCTTGGCCAGCACTTCGCGGATCGTCGCCTCGTCGTCCACGACCAGCACGCGCGCGCGGCCCGCCGGGGGAGTCGGGCCTTTCGGCACCGTCGCGCCCGCGCGCGCGGTGCGCGGCCGCTGGCTTTCCAGCCACGCGTCGATGTCGCGTTTCCTGAAGCGCCACTGGCGCCCGACGCGAACCGCGGGAATCTTGCCCGCCTTGATCAGGCGGTAGACGGTGCGGAGATTGACCTGAAGATAGTCGAGTACCTCTTCGGTCGTCAGGAAGCTCTCGTCCATGTTGGCGAACGTACTCTACCAGACTCTGGCGCGAGACCTCTAGGAGTTGCCCGCCGGACGCCGCCGGGTGGCCGTGGCGGCGGTCTTCGCGGCTCGCCGCCGGGGTGCCGCCTCGACGCCCGCGGTTCCCTCTGCCGGAGGGACGGCCGGGAGCGTGATCGTGAACTCCGCGCCGCCATCCGCGCGGTTGGCCGCGAGGATTGTTCCGCCGTGCTCCTGGATGATGCCGTACGTAATCGCCAGCCCCAGCCCCGTGCCCTTACCGACCTCTTTCGTGGTGAAGAAGGGATCAAAGAGGTGGGGCAGCGCCGTGGGGGGGATGCCCGCCCCTGAGTCACCGATCACGACGGAGACCGTGCGGCCGTCCTCCGACGTCTGCACCCGCGTGTCGATCCGCGGTGGGCGCGATCCCGCGGCCACCGCATGCTCGGCGTTGACGATCACATTCAGCAACGCCTGCTGGAGCAGGAGCGGATCCCCTTCGACTGACGCCACCGGGCCCGAGGCCGCCCGCGTGAGGGTGACTTTGCCCCGCTTGAGCGCGAGCACGCGCGTGGCGAGCGTCCGCGACAGGACCCGGTCCATCCGCAGCCGCACGCGCTTGACCCGCCCCGATCCGGTGAAGACGAGCAGGTTCCTGACAATCTTCGCGGCGCGGTCCGCCTCGCGGAGCACCCGGCGCAGCGTGGGTCGCACCGGGCGCGCGGCCTCCGACGTCCGAATGAGCAGTTCGAGATGGCCGAGCACTCCCTGCAGGGGGTTGTTCATCTCGTGGGCGATGCCGGCCACGAACTGCCCGAGCGACGCGAGGCGTTCCGATTGCGCGAGGCGTCGTCCCAGGGCTTCGCGCTCGGCTTCGAGTTGCACCTGGAGGGTCACGTCCCGGGCGACCAGCACGCGGCCGACAGGCACGCCGTCCTGATTGATGAGCGGGGTGACGGTGACGGCAAAGATGCCGCCGAGCCGATCGTCGGTGAACTGACGCGTCCGTCCGGCGGTGGCCGCCGCCCCGCCCGGTCCCGCTTCCTCGGCCTCTGCCAGCCAGGTGGCCATCTGGTCGCCGATGAAGTCTCCCACCGACCGGCCCAGCACCGTCGGCGCCTCCTGGCCGACCCGCTGCGCGAAGGCGCCGTTCATCTGCACGACCTGCAGGCCGGTATTGACCACGGCCACCAGATCGATCAGGGAATTGAAGGTGTTCTCGAGGAGCCGGCGCTGCTGGAGGAACTCCTCGAGCAGCTGCACGTTCTCGATCGCCACCGAGAGCTGGCGCGCGAGCTGATACGCCCCGTCCGCCAGGAGGGGAGGGTCGCTCGCGGAAGGGTCGCCAACGATGACGAGGGTGCCGAGGGCACGCCGCCAGCCGCGCAACGGCGCCAGCAGCAGGCGGTCGTCGCCCGCTCCGGACATCTCCGCGTGCGTCAGATGGAGGCCGCGCGCGGCCGGGCTCCCCGAGTCGGCCCGGACCCGAAGTCCCGGGGGCTGGGAGGGATCGGACGAGGCCGCGAGCACCAGTTCCCGGACGCGCCGTTCGTAGAGCCAGACCGAGACCGACCGCGTGCCGAAGAGCGCGCTGGTCTCGGCCACGAGCGGCGCCAGCGCGTTGGCCAGATTGAGAGAGGAGGAGATGCCGCCGGAAAAACGCAGCAGCAGTTCCTGGATGCGCCGGTGCAGCGCCGCTTCCCGCTCCAGACGCGCCAGGGTCGAGTCGATGTGGGAGCTCATGGGTGAGCGGGACGCCGGGTCACGAGACAGTCTATGTGGGTTCGGCCGCAAAGGTAAACTGGACCGACCGGGAGACGGAGGCAGGCGTCTAATCAACTGGACGCGGGCAACAGCGGGGGCCCCGGACACCACGGCATGCCGTCAACAGACGAAGAGCTGGTCGCCCTGTCGATGGGGGGCGATCTCGACAGCTTCAACCAGCTCGTGCTGCGCTGGGAGCGGCCTATCTACGCGCTCGCCTACCGGGTCCTCGGCCGGGAGGAAGACGCCCGCGATGTCGCCCAGGAGACGTTTCTTCGAGCATTCCGTGCCCTCAAGGGCTTCAGGGGGCAGTCCAAGTTCTCGTCGTGGCTCTACCGGATCGCGCTTAATCTGTGCCGGGACTGGATCCGCCGCGAGCGGCGCGCGCCGGTATCGCAGGTTCCGGAAGGCATCGATATCGCCGAGCTGGCGGGGGAAGCCATCCCGTCCGAATCGATAGAGGATAAGGTCTCCCGACACCAGCTCGGCCGCGTGGTCGGCCGCGTGATGGCGGGCCTCCCCGAAGAGCAGCGGACCGCCATTATCCTGAAGGAGTACCACGGCCTGACGTTCCAGGAGATTGCCGAGCTCCTGGACTGCCCGCTCAGCACCGTGAAGACCCGCTTGTATCAGGGCCTGACGGTCCTCCGCCGCCAGCTTCAGGAAGCGGGCGTCAAGAGCACGTTCGGCGCATGACCATGATTTCGATTTCCAGGGCCCCGTCGGCCATCGGATAGACCTTATGTGTGACAGCAAAGAACTACTCGTGTCGTTTCTGTACGGCGAGCTCGAGCCCGGGGAGACGGACCGCTTCCAGGCGCACCTCGGGCAGTGCGCGGAGTGCCGGGCCGACGTCGAGGGCCTGCGCTCGACCCAGCGGCATCTGGCCGCATGGTCCCCGCCCGAGCCGGACCTCGGGTTCCAAATCATCAGGGCGCCCGCGACACCCATCAGGGCGCCGCGCCCGGTCTGGGGCGGCACCTGGGGCCTCGCCGCCGCCGCCACCCTCGTGCTGGCCACCGGCGCCGCCATCGCGAATGTGGACATGCGCTACGGCGCCGACGGGCTCACGCTTCGCACCGGCTGGCGCTCGTCCGCTCCTTCGGCCAACGTGCTCCCAACCTCCGCTTCCGCCGCGTCTGTCCGGACCGAGACGGTCGACTGGAAGGCGCAGGCTCAGGCGCTCGATCTCCGCGTCCGCCAGCTCGAGGCCTCCCTCAACGCCGGCAACGGCGCCGTGCCTGCCCGCGCGGACGCGGGAACCGACGCAGTCCTCCGCCGCGTGAGCGAACTGGTGGCGCAGAGCGAATCGCGGCAGCAGCGTGCCGTCGTCGCGCATCTCGATCGGCTCTCGCAGGACATCGACGCCCGTCGCAAGGTTGACCTCTCGCTCATCGATCAGGGGCTGATGCGGCTCCAGACAACGAGCGGAGCGGAGCTGCGGCAGTCGCGCGATCTCATGCAGCGCATGTATCGGGCGACGGCGTATCAACCCAGGTAAGTCGGACGAGGAGACGCGCGTGAAAACAGCAATCGCCCTCGCGGTGGCCGTCGCCGCGGCGCTGCCGGCCGCGGCCGGAGCCCAGACCACCGTTCGGCCCAGCGCGGAGCAGCAGCGGCGCTACGATCAGATCGGCGTCATGGAAGGCACCCTCACCGGGGCCGTGAAGCTCGCGGCGAACCAGGTGGCTCGCGAGGTTCAGGCGAGGACGCCCGGCGTTAATCTCTTCACCGGCTTCGCGCGCGCCAAGGGCTTCGTGCTCGACGGCTACGGCCCGTTTTTTTACGTCGAGATCCCCGCGCTCGACATGAACCTCGTGCTGACGGTCGAAACGCTCGAGCGCTCCGCGCTGCGCCGTTCCGAGCAGGGGTCGGGCCCGCAGCGCGCGAGCCAGCAGGGGCGCGGCAGCCAGGAGGCCGACGTGCCGTCTGCCGCCAAGGAGGCGCTCGACAGCGTGACGGCCGACGATCCCGGGCAGCAGTACCGTGACGCCGTGAAGCGCTCCCTCGTCGATGCGATGCTCGACAACAGCAAGAGCATGAACCTCGCGGCCGACGAGTGGCTCACGATCGCGGCCCGCGGCAGCGAAAGCGGCCTCATTCCCGGCGAGATCTACCAGCTCACCACGATCGTGCTCCGGGTCAAGGGCAGCGACCTCGCCGACTTCCTCGCCGGCCGCCTCACGCGAGACGACGCGCGGCAGAAGGTCGAAGTGCGGCAGTTCTGATCTACAATTTCGAAGATGCGGCCGCTCGCGACGCTCCTCTTCGCCGGTTTGTTCGCGTCCGCGCTCTCGGCGACGGCCTGCGGCACGCCTGCCGATCTCAAACAGACGACCCGGATCACCGACGTTTCTTCCGGATGGTTCGACGCGGGCATCCAGGCGGACGGCAAGAACAAGCTCGTCCCCAGCCTCACCTTCCGCATCGTCAAGAACCCCGGCACCAGCCTGTCGACGCTGTCGCTCAACGTGGTCTTCCGCAAGGCCGGCGAGCAGGAACATGCGGATGATGTGTTCCTCCAGACCGTCGAGTTCGAGGGCGATGCCACCGCGCCCATCGTCGTCCGCTCCGGCTACGGGTATACCGGTGAGCAGAGCCGCGCGGAGATGCTGAAGCACAGTGACTTTCGCGACATGGAGGCCCAGGTGTTCGCGAAGCAGAGCTCGTCGCAGTGGGTCGCGCTGCACGACGTGAAGATCGACCGGCAAGTCATCGTCCGCTGACTTCATTCGTGCCCGCGCCTTCCTCCTCTCGCGCGGCGTCGCCTTCGTCCTCACCGTCAGGGCTCGAACGCCGGCTCGGCCCGTTCGACGCGGCCGCCATCGTCGTATCGAATGTCATCGGCGGCGGGATCTTCTTCGTCCCCGTCATCGTCGCGCAGATGGTGCCGCACGGCCCCGCGATGCTGGGGGTCTGGGTGGCGGGAGGCGTGCTGGCGTTCGTCGGCGCCATGGCGTACGCGGAGCTTGCCGCGATGCGGCCGCACGCCGGCGGCGAGTACGTCTACCTGCGTGACGCGTTCGGTCCGGCGGCGGCGTTCCTTACCGGATGGACGTCGTTCGTCGCGGGATTTTCCGGAGCTGTGGCGGCGAGCGCCGTCGCGCTGGCGGAGTATGTCGGCCGGTTCGTTCCCGCAGCCGGCAGTGCCGCGCCGCTGCTGACCATTCCCCTTCCGCTCGTGCCGCTCGTCGTGTCGCCAAAGGCGATTGTGGCGCTCGCGGCGATCGCGACGCTCACGCTGATCCACATCCGCGGTCTCGGGCCCGGCAGCCTCCTGCAGAACGTGCTGGCGGGGCTGAAGGCGACCGCCCTCGTCCTCATCATCGCGTTCGGCTTCCTGCTCGGGTCCGGCAGCACCGCGGGCATCACCGCCGGCGGGACCGCGCCGGTGTCGGGCATGCTCCTGGCGCTCGTGCCGGTGATGTTCAGCTATTCGGGCTGGAATGCGGCGGCCTATGTCGCGGAGGAAATCCGCGATCCGGGGCGCAACGTGCCGCTCGCCCTGGGGCTGGGCACGGCCGCGGTCATTGCGATCTACGTCGCGCTGAATGCGCTCTACCTCTACGCCATGCCGGTCGCGGAGCTCGCACGCCTGCCCGGCGGCCGGCTGCTCGACGTCGTCGCCGAACGCCTGTTCGGATTTGCCACCGGGGATCTCGTCGCGGTGTTCACGATCGTCAGTCTCAGCGCCAGCATCAGTGCGATGACGCTGGCCGGCCCGCGCGTGTACTACGCCATGGCGCGCGACGGCATGTTCCTGCCGGCCGCCGGGCGTGTGCACCATCGCTTTCGCACGCCCGCGATCGCCATCGTCGCGCAGGGGGTGTGGAGCGGCGTGCTGGTGCTCTGCGGATCGATGTCGCAACTCGTGAGCTACACCGGTTTCGCGGTGGTGTTGTTTGCGGGGATCGGCGTGTCGTCGCTGTTCGTGCTGCGGCGGCGCGACCGCGGCGTGGCGCGGCCGTTCCGGGCGTGGGGCTATCCGTGGGCGCCCGCCGTGTTCGTGCTGGCGAGCCTGGCGATGGTCGTGAACGAGATGATGAGGAACGGAAGGCCCGCGATTGCCGGGATGGCGATTATCGCGCTGGGCCTTCCGGTGTACTACCTGTTTGCGAGACGCGGGTCCTCGTTTTAGCGCCCCCGCTTGAGCTCACCCTTGTAGGTGACCGTCTCGCCGGGAATGATCATCACGTCGAACTGGACCGTCTCGAAGCCTTCCGCGCGCACTTCCACCTTGTGCGCCCCTTCCTCGATGGCCAGGCGCTGGAACGCGCCGTCGAAACTGTCCACCGTGCCGACGAAGTAGCCATCGACGTAGACCTGTGCGTCGGCGGGCTTGACCTTCAGCCGCATCGAGCCAGCCCCGCGGTAGCTGCCGCCGTATGACCCCTGATACGGGTCCGAGCCCCCATAGGCGCCGCCGTAGCCGCCGTACGGACCGCCGTACCCGCTGAAGAGGTACGGATCGTAGGCGAAGTAGCCGAGACCGTAGCCGTAGCCGTATGGGCTCCAGTAGCTCGAGTACCGGCTGTTGTAGTACGGGTCGTAGACGTAGGAGTAGTACGGGTCGTAGATCACGCCGGGATAGTAGGCGCTGCCGCCGCCGCCGCCGCGCCCGGGCAGCGGCCCGCGGCGATCGACCGCGGTGCCCTGTACGGGACGCCCTTCGCGCGATCGGCCGCCCGAGTCGACGTTCCCGCCGTCGTTCCGGCCATCGCGGCCGGACCCGGCGGTCGAGGACGTGCTGCCGCCGCTGCCGGACGACCCGCGCGGCACCGCGCGGCCCGACGATCCGCCGCCCCCGCGGCGCTGCGATTCGGCGCGCTCAGCGTTCGGCGCGGAGGACCGTTCGGGCGGAGGCGCGCTCGTCGTCGAGCCCGAACTCGACCCGCCGCCGGAGCTCCCGCCGCCAGACGGAGACGAGGAAGACGACCCGCCGCTGTCGCGAGGAACAGCCGTGCCGACGGAGTCGCCGTTCGATGACCGCTGCCCGGCCCACGCCGGGACCGTTCCGATCGCCAACGCCGAGGCCATCACTGCGACGG
>JANPJN010000700.1:0-18626 GCA_031425515.1 Acidobacteriota bacterium
CCAAAGGCGGACCAAACCTGGTGCGGTCCGCGCTCGTGCTCCACGACCGGTACGGCAACGGCCTCGGTCCCTTCTTGAAGGAGGGACACCCGATGCAGAGCGGCGGATCGAGCGCCGCCCTGACGGAGGCCCAGGTGGTGCAGCTCTCGCACTATCTCCGCCAGCGCCTTCTCGACACCCTGCGGGGATCGCCGCTCTTCGACGTCAAGAACGTGCTGACCGGAGACCCTGCCCGCGGGTCCGCCTATTTCAAGGGCGAGGGGAAGTGCACGACCTGCCACAATCCTACGGGTGATCTCGCGGGCATCGGCACGCGCCTCACCCCCGTCAACATCCAGCAGCGCTTCATCTTTCCGGGCGGCGGCGGCCGCGGCCGGGGCGCCGCCCCGGCGGCCGTCTCGAGCCGGACGGCCATCACGGTCACCGTCACGCCGCCAGGGGGGCCGGCGGTCTCCGGTGTGCGCATCGAACAAGACGACTTCTTCGTCACCCTTCGCGACTCGTCCGGCGCCATCCGCACGATCAGGCGCACGCCAGGGACGACGGTCGCCACGACCAATCCGCTTCAGTTCCACATCGACCTGCTCGATCGGAACACCGACCCGCAGATGCACGACGTCGTCGCCTACCTGGAGACGCTGAAATGAACCGACTTGTTTTCGCGGCCGCGGTCGCCGCCCTTGCAGCCGCGCCGGTCCTCGCCCAGCGCGGGGTGGATCCGTCCGAGATCGCGCGTCCGGCGGCCGACACGTGGCCGTCCTACAACGGCGACTATTCCGGGCGCCGCTTCAGCACCCTCAAGGACATCACCGACAGCAACGTCCAGTCGCTGAGCCTCGCATGGGTCTACCGGCTGGGCAGCGGCGCGCCGGCGGGCGGGTCCATCAAGGCCACGCCGCTCCAGGTGGACGGCGTGCTGTATTTTTCGCTGCCTGATCACGTCTGGGCCGTGGACGCCAGGACCGGGCGCGAGCGCTGGCATTTCACCTGGCCATCGAAGGGGGGCGACCACATCGGCAATCGCGGCGTCGGCATTGCGGGGGACTCCCTCTACTTTGAGACGCCCGACTGCAATCTCGTCGCGCTCGACATCAAGACCGGCACCGAGCGCTGGCACAAGCCGATCTGTGATCTCGATCTCTACTACTTCGGCACGTCGGCGCCCGTCGTCATCAAGAACCACGTGATTGCCGGCGTCAGCGGCGACGACCTCGACATCCCCGGCTACATCCAGTCGCACGACCCCGTGACCGGCGAGCGCCAGTGGCGTTGGTACGTCGTCCCGCAGAAGAAGGGTGATCCCGGGTCGGACACGTGGCCGAACGAGGAGGCTGCGAAACATGGCGGCGGCATGACGTGGCAGCCCGTCACGTACGATCCCACGCTGAACCTGATCTACGTGGCGACTGGCAACCCCCAGCCGGTCATCGCCCACGCCAATCGGGAAGGCGCCAATCTCTTCACCGCCTCCATCGTCGCGCTCGACGTGGATACGGGCAAGATGGCGTGGTACTTCCAGGCGTCGCCCCACGACACCCACGACTGGGACGCGACCCAGACACCCGTGCTGATCGACGATGTCGTGGATGGGAAGCCGCGCAAGCTCGTCGCGCAGGCCTCGCGCAACGGAAAGTTCTTCCTGCTGGATCGCACCAACGGCAAGCTCGTGGTGACGACCGATTTCGTCAAGACGAACTGGTCGAAGGGCACGGAGCCGGACGGCCGGCCGATCCCCGATCCGGCCAAGGAGCCGCAGGAAAACGGCGCACTCGTCACCCCGAACCAGGGAGGCGCCGCAAACTGGCCGCCGCCGAGCTTCAGCCCGCTCACCAACCTGCTGTACGTGCCTGCCAGCCAGGGCTGGAGCATCTGGTACCTCTACGACATCGGCGAGAACCCACAGGGCTGGGGGGGCACCGACCGTGGCGGCTACTCGGAGTCCATGCTGACGGCGATCGACTATCGATCCGGCAAGGTGAAGTGGTCGCACAAGTGGGCCGGCATCGCGCGCGCGGGCGTCCTGTCCACCGCGGGCAACGTCGTGTTCACCGGCGGCAACACCAACAGTCTCGTCGCGCTCAACGCCACGACCGGCGACGCGTTATGGCAGGCGCGGCTGAATGCCCCCATTGCGAATGGACCGATCACCTACGCGCTGGACGGCCGGCAGTACGTGATTGTCGGGGCCGGCGACATGCTGTGGTCCTTCGTCCTGAACGCGCCGCCCGCCCGGCGCTGAACCGACGCACCGGCGAACGCGTCCGACCGTCAGCCGGCGCGCGGGAGCGACTACGCCTGCAGGTGCCGGAGGATGTGATCGTGCACGTCCACTGACGTGATGCGCGGCGAAGGCACGAGGTGCTTCTGCCGGCTGATGAGCAGCGGCCCCTCTTCGTCCCAGCCGGTCTGACGGCCGTGCGATCCCCGGACGAGTGTCGCGTCGAGCGGAATCACGTCGAGCAGAGACCGGAACCCGGCTTTTCGCTTCAGCAGCTTCCATCCCACCGTCATCGCCGGTACGCGAATCGCGGGGTCGAGAAAGAGCTCCACCGGATCGTAGCCGGGCTTTCTGTGAATCTCGACCGTCCGCGCGAAATCGGGCGCGCGACGATCGTCGAGCCAGAAATAGTAGGTGAACCAGGATCCGGGAGCGGCAATCGCCACGAGATCTCCGGCGCGAGGATGCGCAACACCCCACGCACCCTTCTCCTCGTCTCCGAGCACCTGCTCCACGCCTGGCGTGCGCTCGAGCAGCCGGCGCACCTCCTGCCGTCTCGCCGGATCGTTCACATAGACGTGCGCGATCTGGTGATCGGCCACGGCGAACGCCGCGCTGGCACCCGGGTCGAGCATCTCGTGCCCCAGCTCGTCGCGCACGGCGATGAGCCCGTGCTCGCGCAGTACGCGGTTCACGTGCACCGGTTGCGACACCTGCTGCAGCCCGTACTCCGAGAGGACGATCACGCGCGCGCCCTCGCGTTCGTAGTGCGCGATGAGCTCTCCGCAGACCGCATCGATCTGCCCCAGGTCCGTGGCGGACGCCGCATCGGCCGGGCCGACGCGCTGCAGGTTGTAGTCGAGATGCGGCAGATACACGAGCGTGAGTGTGGGCCGGAACTTCACATCCACGTGCCTGGCCGCATCCGCAATCCACTGCGTGGACCGTATGGACGCGCGAGGCCCCCAGAACTCGAACAGCGGAAACGGACCGAGCGCCGACTGCAGGTCCTCGCGCAGAGAGGACGGACGGGTGTAGACATCCGGCACCTTCCGTCCATCGGCCGGGTACATCGGCCGGGGTGTGACGGTGTAGTCCGCCGACGAATACATGTTGAACCACCAGAACAGGTTCGCGCACGTGAACGTCGGGTCTGCGGCACGCGCCGTCTCGTAGACCTTCGGCGCCTGCACGAGCAGGTTCGACTGCTTCCAGAACTTCACCTCCGCGTCCTCGCGCGAGTACCAGCCGTTGCCGACGATGCCGTGGTCGGAGGGGAGGCGACCGGTCAGGTAGTCCGCCTGAGCCGAGCAGGTGACCGCTGGAAACGCCGACTTGATTCGCGCGATCGTGCCCTCCCCGGCCCAGCGGGTGAGCGCCGGCATCGACGGGCCCAGCAGCCCCGGCGTGAGCCCGACGACGTTGAGGACGACTGTTCGGTGCATGGGCCTGGCGTGTGGAGGGTGCGGCGTCAGCGAGCCGCGGCGAAGTGCCCGAGCACCCACTCGTACTCGCGGCCGATCGAATCGAGCAGGTCGAACTTCAGCCCGTCGGGGAGGACGTCCCAGGTGTACGTCTCGATTTCGAAGTGACGGGCGAACGGCGTGCGGACGGCGGCCTCGAGGATGGTGCGGACGTAGTGCTGTGTCGAGCCGAGCCCGTCGTACTCGGAGGTGAAGAGCGGCACGTGAAAGTGAATGCGCCACTGCGCGCCGACGGCGGGGTCCCCTGCGTCGAGGGCCTCGCCGAGATCCGGGAAGTGCCGGAGGGCGTGCCCCTCGCGTCGCTCGATGACCTGATGGAGATAGGTCGTGTCGGCAAAGCGGCGGAGCCGCTCACGCATGGCCGCCGCCGCTGCCGGGTCGTCCGGAAAGGTGACGTCGAGTGCGGAGCTGAGCTGCACGCGGCCAACGCCGATGCCGGCGTGCCGGAGGCGGGCGAGCGCGGCGTGGGGATCCTCGAACTCGACGGCGAAGTGGCAGCAGTCCACGCAGATGCGGACGTGATCGCGCAGGTGCCTCGCTGCGTCGGCAGGGCTGCAGCCGAGGGACGCCGCGAGGAGCGGGGCCCCCTCGGGGAGAAGGACCCGATCGAAGAAGTCGATGAACTCGTCACTCAGCTCGATGACGCAGTCGGGCTCCGGCTCGATGTCGAGGTGGAGCAGGATTCCGCGGGCCTGCCGGAGCCGCACCATGGCGTCGGCGATGCGGCAGATGTTCCGCGCGAACGTCGTCCAGTCGGAAGCCGCCGGGTGAGGCAGCCAGGGCTTGTACGAGAGCGGCGCGGTGGAGACGCCGCCGTCGAGGCCGTCGGGAATCAGGGCGCCGAGAATGGTCACGAGATCGAGCGTGTAGCGCACGCGCTCTTCGTCGCGCCAGTCCGGCGCGTACACGTCCGCCTTCACCGCGGTCCGGTGGAACGACCCGTGGGGAAAGCCGTTGATGAGGGCGACGTAGAGCCCTTCGGCGTCGAGAAACGCCCGGAACGCCTCGAGGCGGCCCGGCTCGAGGAGCTCACGTGCATCGCGGGCCGAGAGGCGCAGGCCGAGGCCGAACGGGCGGTCGGGCGCGAGGCGGCGCTTGAGGGCCGGCCCGAACCGGCGCAGGTTCGCGTCCACCTCGGCCCAGCCGTGGCCGGGATGGATGTTGGTGCAGTAGGTGAGGTGACACTGCCCGGCGGCGTCCAGTTGCACGCGGCCTTCCCGTCAGCCGATCCGCGCCGGCGCGGCGGTTTCGACGGCGTGTGCCGGCAGGCGGAACTTCGGCGACTGGCCGAGGAAGTGCGCCGGGTTGTCGAAGACCACCCGCTGAATCAGCGATTCGGGGTGGCGCCGGCGTCGCATCTCCATCGCAAAGCGCGGCACGGCAATCGGATCGCTCGGCCCCCAGTCGCACGCGCCCGCGACACAGATACGCTCGGGGCCGTACTTTTCGATCACGTCCACGGCGCGCTGCGGCGAGATCTTGGTCTGTGGATAGAGCGTGAGCCCGACCCAGAAGCCGTGATCCAGGATCATCTCCACCGTGTGCTCTTCAGCGTGATCCACCATGACCCGCCGCGGGTCGATCTGGCGGAAGCCGCGCAGGACGTCCACGGAGATGGTGGTGCCCTTCAACTTGTCCTCGAGATGCGGCGTGTGGATGAGGATCAGCTGCCGGTGCACGATCGCGAGCTCCACCTGCTCGGTGTAGGTGGCGATCTCGTTGCGCGTGACGCGGTTGAGGCCGATCTCCCCGATGCCGAGCACCGTCGGGCGATCGAGGAACTTCGGAATGCGCTGCAGGACGTCGCGTGACAGTGCCCGGTCGTCGGACTCCTTCGGGTTCACCGCCAGCCAGGTGTAGTGCTGGACGCCGAACTGCGCGGCGCGCTTCGGCTCGAACTCGGTGAGCTGGCGGAAGTAGTCCTCCACGCTGTCGCCGCAGCTGCGATCCCATCCGGCCCAGAAGGCCGGCTCGGTGACGGCCACGCAGCCGGTCAGCGCCATCTGCTGATAGTCGTCGGTCGTCCGGGAGACCATGTGCGCGTGATGGTCGATGTACTTCATGACCGTCCCTCCGCGGCGCGCCGGTCGTACGCGCCGAGCGCACTTTTCCGATCGAGCTGTTCGAGTGGTCCTGTCGTCGGATCGCTCAGGATGCGCTGGATGCGCGTGAGCCGGTCGCCGTCGCCCGTCAGCGCGTGGACGGCCTCCAGAAAGACCTGCACGCGGAAGTCGCGCCCCGCGACCGCCGGATCCGCTCGGTCCAGTCGATCGAGAAAGGCCGCGATCTCGAGCAGCCGCGTGCGGTTCTCGATGAAGTATTCGTCGACGAGCTCCCCGCCGGTCAGTGGCGAGGGGTGGGGACGTGAGGATATGGGCATGGTCATTCTCGGGTCCCGCGTCAGGACGCCCTCTGGGCCGTACGGCGGGGCGCTTCGTTCTGCAGCGCCGCGAGGGTCTCGATGCTGCGCAGCATCAGATCGCGGCGGATCTCGTGGACGTCGAACGGGCGGCCGATATCTTCCAGCATCATGATCGTCAGCCGGCCGCCGAGATGCTCCTGGAACTCGGCCAGCCCCCGCAGGACCGATCGCTCGGCGTCCGGCGCCTCGAGTGTGTCGGCCAGCGCGGTGTCGTAGACGGACAGTCCGAGGGCCCGGATCACATCGACGATACGCCGCCACGGGGCTTCCGGGAGGAACCCTGCCAGATGGGCGTAGGTGCTGTCGAGCGCGATGCCGATGGCGACCGCCTCCCCGTGCCGCATGCGATGGTCGGTGAGCTGCTCGAGGCGGTGGGCGGCCCAGTGCCCGAAGTCGAGCGGGCGTGAGGACCCCTGTTCGAACGGATCGCCGCAGGTGGCGATGTGCTGGAGATGCAGGGCGGCCGACCGCCGCACGGCCTGTTCCATCGCGATGCGGTCCCGCTGCCGCAGGGCCTCGGCCTGTCCTTCGAGGAACTCGAAGAAGGCGCGGTCCCGGATGAGCGCAGCCTTGACGGCCTCGCTCAGGCCGCCCCGCCAGTCGCGATCCGACAGCGTCGAGAGAAATGCGAAATCGTTGATGACGGCGAATGGGGCGGCAAACGTGCCCAGGTAGTTCTTCTTGCCGAACGCGTTGATGCCGTTCTTGACGCCGACCGCCGAGTCGTCTTGCGCGAGCACGGTCGTGGGCACGCGAACCAGGCGCACGCCGCGGTGGGCCGTGGCGGCCGCGAACCCCGCCACATCCAGCACCGCCCCTCCGCCGACGGCGATGACGTAGGAATGGCGGCAGAGCGCGGCGTCGTGCACCGCCGCGATCACCCGCTCGACGTGCGCCGGATCGTTTTTCGCCTGTTCGCCCCCCGGCAGCACCACGACCGGACCGGCCAGCGCCATGTCGGATCGATGGGCGGCGGCGTACGCGGGAATGGCCGCCATCAGATCCGGATGCGCGCGTTCCACGCCGCTGTCGACGACCACGAGCGCACGTGCGACGAGGCCGGGGCGCGCGAGGAGAGTCCGCAGCAGCGGGTTCGACGCGGCGAAGACACCCGTGGTGAAGTGCACCGGATAGCGAAACGTGAGGTGTATCTCCTGCTCGATGGCATCCATCTCAGGTCACCGAAAACAACCGCGCGAGTCCCGCGGCCAGCACTCCGGTCGCCACGACCGCCGCGCCGTACAAGGGGCCGGCGAAGGCGGCCGCGAGCGTCGCGTCCACCAGCACCAGCGAGAGGACGCCGGTCCGGACCGCGTACCTGATGGCCGCGGGATGGGGCGCGCCCCAGACCCGCCAGAACGGCGGCAACACCCGCCAGGCCAGCAAGCCGACGGCTGCCAGCGCGGCGTTGCGGCCCGCTGCCGAGCGTACCGCGAGGCCGGCGAGCGCCAGAATGACTCCCCCCAACGATATCAGAGCCAGCCCAGCGGCATGGCGTTTTCCGCCGTGGACCTCGCCGCGGCTGACGAGGGTCACGGCGGCAATGTAGACAAGCGGAATCAGCCCGAGCGGCCAGTACCGGGCCAGCACGGCCGGATCCGCCGAGACGCCGAGCAGCAGATTCAACCCACGGCACCCGCCCATCGTCAACGGGCCGAGCACGCCGTGGCGCTTCGCGAGGGCGTCGTAGAGCAGGATCAGGCCGGCCGTGCCTGCGGCGACCAGCGCGGCGGCCGGCGTGGCGAGCGCCGCCAGCCCGATCCCTGCCGCGAGCAGCCCCCCTCCGAGCGTGGCGGCCGCCGCAGCCGGCACGCGCCCGCTGGGGATCGGACGTTCCGGGCGTTCGACCGCGTCCAGGTGGCGGTCGAAGTAGTCGTTGAGGGTGACCCCTCCCGCATAGAGACAGGTGGTGGCGCCGGCCAGCCAGGGCAGCGCTCCCGGGACCACGCTTCCGGCCACGGCAAATCCCGCCAGGACGTCCGCGACTGCCGTGACGACATTCGGCGGACGCACCAGTTCCAGGTACCCGCGCAACACGCTCTCTGAGCCCCCACCGCGGGTTGACCGCACCGAGCCAAGGTTGAGCCCAGATATTACAACGCGCTGACCGCCGGGTGCCACGTCCCTGGCCGGATCGGCTCTTCTTCCCCGCGCCCGGCGCGGGAGCTGTGAGTAGGACTGCGAACTGGAAGCTGGGGCTGCGAGCTGAGAGCTGTCGGCTTCTGTCAGAAGATCGATCGGACGGCCCGCCAGGTGGCGCGCGCCGCCGTGGTCGCGCCGCGAGCGAAGGCGCCCGCGACCGGATCGGCATGCGGGGGCGCCTCGGCGGCGGCCGCGAGCCCCGCCGCGCGCGCACGGACCGACTCGAATGCGCCGTCCGTCCGGCGAAAGGTCACGAGACCGTCGCTCTCGCGGGCCAGCCTGCGCAAATCCACCCCTTCAATCATCTCGACCACGTGCTCGAGCTCATGCGCGAGGAGCTCGACGAAGTCAGCGCTGGCCACCGGCAGTTGCACGTCGACGACCAGCAGGCCCGAGCGGAAGCGGCGCGCCACCGACCGCGCGCGCGTGTCGGCGTCCGAGGCGCCAGGCGTGAGGGCGACGCGGACGATCACGCGCTCGGCGGCGCCGATGCGCCCGCACTGGGTCCGGATCGTCCGTGAGCGCTGGAGCAGGGCCTGGATCGACGCGCGGATGTCGGGATCCGCATGGATGTTCGCGGCGACCGCGACGCATTCCGGCGGTGGGAGACGCGCGGGCAACGACCCGGTATGGAGCCCGAGCAGGACGACAATGACGGACGGCAGGACGACTGGCACCAGGCGCTCCTTGAAGAGAGCCGGCTGACGATGGCCCTCCCTCTCCCGGGACAGCAAGGCCATCGCCACCACGGTCTTCCCGATTCCCTGCCGCGATTTCCCGCCCTTTCCGGCCTGTTTATGCCCCGTCCGCCCCACGCCCATGGCCTGTGCGCACTCGTGTCAGGCAGACAATTTTGTCTGACATGCTGTCAGCCCCTGACAATTGCGTCCGGGTGTGACCCAGCAGTTACTCATGTCTTTGCTGAAAATACGTTTGGAATCGTCATTGAATGTTGACGCGGGGCGCCGGTGCGGGAGAGAATTGACTGACGACGGACCACGTTCGCAACAATTTTGTAAAACACGCAGCCTGCCCTTCATCGAACACGAATGACGACCAGGACATCCGCCCGCACCACGCCGACCGACGGCCCGACCACGGAGCAGGAGCGGCTCGCCACTCTGCTCCAGATCACGGACGCGCTCTCGAGCACGCTCAACAGCCGCAGCGCGCTGCAGGAGGTCCTCGAGACGCTCGCGCGCCGCCACGCGATCGGCCAGAGCCTCATCGTCCGCATGGACGAAGACGGCCGGCAGCTCCATGTGGACGCCGCGCACGGCCTCAACCGGCCGTCACACCACATCCACTACACCCTCGGCGAGGGCGTGATCGGCAAGGTGGTGGAGACGGGCAAGGCCGTCATCGTCCCGCGCGTCAGCCGCGAGCCGTCGCTGATGCTCCGCGGCGCGGGCCGCGACGATGCACAGGGGGAGGACGCGAGCTTCATTTGCGTGCCCATTGGCGTCGACCGCCGCGTGGTCGGCGCCCTCGGCGTCAACCTGAAGTTCAAGGCGGATCGCAACTACGAGCGGTCGAAGGCCTTCTACAGCCTCGTCGCGTCGATGATCGGGCAGGCGCTGAAAGTGCAGCGGCTCGTCGCCGCACAGCACCGCCGGCTGGTAAACGAGAACGCGCATCTGAAGCAGGAGCTCCGCGAACGCTACGACTTTGCCGGCATCGTCGGTAACAGCGGGCCGATGCAACGCGTGTACGAGCAGGTGGCCCAGGTCGCGCGGACGAATACGACGGTGCTGCTGCGCGGGGAGTCCGGCACGGGGAAGGAGCTCATCGCGAGCGCCATCCACTACAACTCCGCGCGCGCGAAGAAGCCGTTCGTCAAAGTGAGCTGCGGCGCGCTGCCGGATACGCTCATCGAATCGGAGCTGTTCGGCTACGAAAAAGGAGCCTTCACGGGCGCCGACGCGCGAAAGAAGGGACGATTCGAGCTCGCCGAAGGGGGCACGCTCTTCCTGGACGAGATTGGCGACGTGCAGCTCGCGACGCAGGTCAAGCTGCTGCGTGTGCTGCAGGAGCGCGAGTTCGAGCGGCTCGGCGGCCACGAGACGCTCAAGTCGGACGTGCGGCTGATCGCGGCGACCAACAAGGATCTCGAACGGGCCATCGAGAAGGGGTCATTCCGCGAGGACCTGTTCTACAGGCTGAACGTCTTCCCGATCTTCATCCCGCCGCTGCGCGAACGGAAGCCCGACGTCCTGCTGCTCGCCGATCACTTCCTGCAGCGCTACTCGGCCGAACACGGGCGCGACATCCGCCGGCTGGCGACGCCGGCGATCGACATGCTCACCTCGTATCACTGGCCCGGGAACGCGCGGGAGCTCCAGAACGTCATCGAGCGGGCCGTGCTGGTGTGCGACGGCCACGTAATCCACGCGCACCACCTGTCCCCAACCCTCCAGACCGCCGAGGCCTCGGGCACGGTGATGAGCATTGCGCTCGACGATGCGGTGGCGGCGTACGAGAAGGATCTGCTCCAGGATGCGCTGAAGAGCGCGCGGGGAAACCGCGCGAAGGCCGCGAGGCTGCTGCGCACGACCGAACGGATCGTGAACTACAAAGTGCGCAAGCTCGGGATCGACTGGAAACGCTTCAAGCCCTGACGCGTTCGGGCGCGCTACGCCGGCTCCGCCGCTCCGGCCATGAGCCGCATCAGGCCGGCCTGTGTCGCCGAGGCGCGGGGCAGCTCGCCGGCGAGCCGGCCGTCGCGGACCACGAGGATGCGCGTCGAGAGATGCAGCACTTCGGGCAGCTCGCTCGAAATCAGGAGCACCGCGGCGCCGTCGGCCGCGAGCTCGTCGATGAGCGCATGGATCTCCGCCTTGGCGCCGACATCCACGCCTCGCGTCGGCTCGTCGAGCAACAGGATCCGGCAGCGGGCCGCCAGCCATTTCGCCAGGACCAGCTTCTGCTGCGTGCCGCCAGAGAGCCCCGCGGCCAGCGCATCGAGCGACGGCGTCCGCACGCGGAGCCGGTCGAAGAACGTCCGGCCGACGGCCCGTTCGGCGCGGCGCCGTACGAACGTCAGGCGCGACAGGGCGCGCAGCGTCGGGAGCGTCGTGTTGCCGAGCGCGGACATCGAGAGCACGAGCCCCTGGCGCTTGCGGTCCTCCGGGACGAGCCCGATGCCGGCCCGCATGGCGGCAGACGGGGAGCGCGGGCATCCGGCCGCACCCGCCACCCACACCTGACCCGTGGCGTCCGGATCCAGTCCGAACAGCGCACGGGCGATCTCCGACCGGCCGGCACCCACGAGACCCGCGAGTCCGACAATCTCTCCGCCGCGAAGCGAGAACGTCACGTCGTCGAATCGGCCCGGACTGGAAAACCCCTCGACGCGCAGCAGGTCCGCGCCGCTGTCGTTCGCCACATGCCGCGGGTAGTACTCACCGAGCCTGCGCCCGATCATCGCCTCGACGAGACTGGCCTCGTCGCACGCGCCTGCCGGAAGCGTCGAGACGTGACGTCCGTCGCGAAGGACCGTCACCGTATCGCACAGACGGAAGATCTCGTCCATCCGGTGGCTGACGTAGATGAGCGTGACGCCGCGCGCCCGCAGCGATCGGATGAGCGCGTACAGCTTCTCGGCCTCGTGCTGCGACAGGCTGCTCGTCGGCTCGTCGAAGACGATGATCCGTGCGCCCCCTCCCACGGCGGCCGCAATCTGCAGCATCTGCTGCTGGCCGGGGCTCAGTTCGCCCACCACCCGGTCCACGTCGATCGCCGCCCCGATGGCCGCGAGCATCTCCGTGGCGCGGCGGTGCATCCGCTTGCGCGACACGAAGGGGCCCCGCCGCGGCAGCGATCCGAGGCACAGGTTTTCGGCAACCGACAGGTTGTCGCAGAAAGCGAGCTCCTGATGGACGATTGCGACGCCGGCAGCCAGCGCCTGCTCGGGGCCGGCGAAGTGTACGGGCGTGCCGAAGATCGTGACACGGCCGGCATCGGGCTGCTGGATGCCGGCGAGAATCTTCCCCAGCGTGCTCTTGCCCGCGCCATTTTCGCCGCAGAGCGCATGGCAGGATCCCGCCGCGATCTCGAAGCTGACGTCGTCGAGCGCGAGGGCCCCGGGGAACGTCCGTGTGATGTGATCGAACCGGATGGCGGTCGCCGAGCCGGACGTCACGGCATGCTCAGGTATGCGTCCGGTACGTCGGTGAAGCCCCACGATTTGAGCTGGCGCGCCCACGTCCCGAGGTTCTCTTTGGTCACGCGCACCACGTCCATCGGGATGATGGCCGGCACGTCGCGCTTCAGATGGATCTTGTCAACGATGCGCTGGACCGAGACGTAGCCCCACATGTAGGTGGGCTGGGCGAGCAGGACCGGCGCAAGCCCCTTGTCCACGTAGACGAGCTCCACGGGCAGCGCGTCCACGGCGACGATCTTCACCTTCGAGGCGTCGAGGTCCGTGAGCAGCGTCGGTGTGAAGAGCGGCCATCCCCCGATCATCGCCCAGCCCTGGATCTGCGGGTTGGCGTTCTGGGCGCGGACGACTTCGGCGGCGGCATCCTGCGGCGTCTCGATATGGTAGAAGGTGTCGACGACCGTGATGCCGGGGTGCTTCGCGGCTTCCTGCTTGACGCCGAGCACGCGGTTCCGGAGGTTGGGGGCGTTCTGGTTGCCGGCGAGAATGGCGACCGCGCCCTTGCCGCCCATCAACGGAGCGAGCTCCCGCATCACCGATTCGCCGGTCTTCACGTCGTCCACGCCGTAGAACGCGAAGCGCTTCGACTGCGGCGCATCGCTGTCGAAGGTCATGACCTGCACGCCGCGCGCGACGGCGTCGTCGATGGCGCCCGTCACCTTGCCGGCATCGGAGCAGGAGATGAGGATGGCGTTGGCGCCTTCGTTGACCGCCTGGGCGATCCGCTGCGCCTGCACCTGGCCGTCTTCGGCCGGCGGGGTCATCCAGACGATCTCGATCGGGATGCCCTGCGATTGCGACAGCTCACGCGCGGCAGCGTCGGCGCCCGTGCGGGCCGACAGGAAGACGGGGTTCGTCGAGCTCTTCGCAATCATCGCTATCCTGAGCCCGGGGCGCGCGCCGGCGCCGGCGGCGGGTTGGGGTGCGGCGCCCTGGTCGCCCCGGCATGCCGCCAGCAGGGCGGCCGCGAGCACGAGAGCCAGCGTGGCGGGTCGTCGAGTGATCATGGGTGTCTCCCTGGACGTGAGGTCACCGCGCCGCCGCCCGTGCGAGCCGGCGCGCCGTGAATCCGGCGCTGGCCCGATCGAGCACGACCGCGATGATGGTGGCGCAGCCGATGATGATCCATTCGTAGTTCTGATCGAAGTGGAGCGTGCGGATCGACTGGCGGATCAGCACGATGAGGAGTGCGCCGAGCATCGCGCTGAGGGCGCTGCCCTTGCCCCCCGAGAGGCTGGCGCCGCCGACGACCGCCGACGCGATCACGTAGAGCTCGTAGCCGGTCGCATCGACGCAGGAGGCCGAGCCGTAGAAGCTGGCGCCGATGAAGGCGGCGATCCCCGCCGTCAGTCCCGAGATCACGAAGACGCTGCTTTGGATACGGCGGAGCGACAGCCCCGAGAAGCGGCTGGCTTCAGGGTTGCCACCGAAGGCAAAGACGTGGCGGCCCATGACGGTCTGGCGGAGATACACCGCGCCGACGCCGGTGACTGCGAGCATCACGAGCATCGGCACGGGGTAGAGCGATTCGCTCAGGCCGAGCGAGGCTTTCGCGACGCGCGTCAGTGCGGGCGGCAGCAGGATGCTCTCGGCGCTGCTCGCGACGAACGCCACGCCGCGCAGGATCCACATCGTCCCCAGCGTGATGATGAAGGGATGGACGTTCAGCCAGACGACCATGGCGCCGTTGATCGCGCCGCAGAGGACGCCGACGCCCACCGCCACCGCCAGGCCCAGCAGGACGGACGAGAGGCCGTCGGCAGGTCCGTAGGCGCGCAGCACCATCGCGGCCGCGACGCCGGACAGCGCGTAGATGGACCCGACGGAGAGGTCGATACCCCCCGAGATGATGACGACCGTGGCGCCGACCGCCATGATGGCGAAGAAGCTCGCGTCGGTTGCTGTCTGGATGAGTGTGTAGGAGTTCAGGAAGTTGTTCACCGGCAGGCCGGTGAGGCGATCGGCGTGCGAGCCGGCGAAGAAGGTCAGCAGGCTGCCGAGGAGGAGCATGACGAAGAGGAGGCCTGCCTGCTGTGAGGCCAGCAGCGCGCGCCAGGGGCCGCCCCGCCCCCCGATGTCCGATGCTGCGCCCATGAACCGCGGGAGCATAACACGAGGGGGACACTCATCTTTAGCGTAAGTGGTTGACGGCATTGAGCAAGTGTCGAAGACCCGGCCGATCGCTGACCGGTGTCGGCACAGGTCTTTCAGGGGCGCGACTGGAGTCTCCATGCCACGCATCCACCGAGTCGCACCGGCGGGCCTTGCCCACCATGTCCTCAATCGCGGGAACAACCGCGCGGGGATCTTTCGAAAACCTGACGATTATCGGGCGTTTCTGTCGGTCCTTGGCGAGGCACAAGAACGTGTGCCGATGCGGGTGCTGGCGTACGCGCTCATGCCCAACCACTTCCATCTCGTCCTATGGCCGGAGGACGTGCTGGCGCTTTCGGCGTACATGCGGTGGCTGATGAATGTGCATGTTAGGCGATATCATCGGCAGTACGGCACCTGCGGGCACGGCCACGTCTACCAGGGCCGGTTCAAGAACTTCCCGATCCAGACCGGAGAGTACCTGACGCGGGTGCTGCGCTACGTCGAGGCCAACCCGCGCCGTGCGGGGCTCGTGGCACGCGCGGAGGACTGGAAGTGGAGCAGTCTCGGCTGCGCGCCGGACGCCGGGCCACGCCTGACCGCTCCGCCCGTGCCGAAGCCTACGGACTGGCTGAACCACGTCAACCGTCCAATCCCGACTCAGGAGGTCGGAGCGCTCCGCGTTGCGGTCCGCAGGGGCTGCCCGTATGGAGAGTCCAACTGGGCGGAGAGGGTGACGGAGGAGAGCGGACTGCAGTTCACCACGCGGGTGCAGGGTCATCCGCTCCGAGGTCAGACCGGGGAGGGAGCCGGGTAATTCACCTCGCCAGGGCCGCGCTTCGATCGGTGGGTCAAAACGAAACGAGTCATTCGAATCAACGACTTAGCCTAAAGATGAGTGTCCCCCTTCAGGAAGAGGGCGTAGCCGGGGTTGGCCACCTCGCGCTGGTAGCGGTACCCGAGGTCGTCGAGGAACGCTTCGAATGCGGGCATGTCCTCGCCAGGCACCTCGAAACCGGCCAGCACCCGGCCGAAGTCGGCGCCGTGGTTCCGATAGTGAAACAGGCTGATGTTCCAGCGCCCACCCAGTTGTTCCAGAAACGCCATCAGTGCGCCCGGCCGCTCCGGAAACTCGAACCGGCAGATGCGTTCGTCCGACACGTCGCGGCTCCGCCCGCCCACCATGTGCCGCACGTGCAGCTTCGCGGTCTCGTCATCGGTCAGGACGGCGGTCTCGTAGCCCCGCGATCGGAACGACGCCGCCAGCCCCGCGGCATCCTCGCGCGACCGCGTCGCGATGCCGACGAAGATGTGCGCCACGGTGCGACCGCTCAGACGGTAGTTGAACTCGGTCACGACCCGGCGGCCAATCGTCGCGCAGAACTCACGAAAGGCCCCCGGCCGTTCGGGAATCGTGATGCCGAACAGCGCCTCGCGCGCTTCACCGAGCTCCGCACGTTCGGCGACGAACCGCAGCCGGTCGAAGTTCATGTTCGCGCCGCTCAGGACCGCCGCGAGCCGCGCGCCGGTCGTGCCCGTCCGCGCGACCCACGCCCTGAGGCCCGCCACTGCCAGCGCCCCGGCCGGCTCGAGAATCGATCGCGTCTCGTCGAACACGTCCTTGATGGCCGCGCAGATCTCGTCGTTCGACACCCGCACGATCTCGTCCACGCTCGACTGGACGATCGGAAAGGTGACCGCGCCGACCTCGCGCACGGCCACGCCGTCGGCAAAGATCCCCACATGATCCAGCGTGACGCGGCGGCCGGCCTCGATCGACCGGAACATCGCGTCCGCCTCGAACGGCTCAACCCCGATCACGCGGATGGACGGCCGCACAGCCTTCACATAGCTCGCAATCCCGGCAATCAGCCCTCCGCCCCCGACCGGCACGAAGATGGCCGACACGTCCCCCAGACGATGCCGCAGCAACTCGGTCGCGATCGTCCCCTGCCCGGCAATCACGAGCGGATCGTCAAAGGGATGCACGAACGCCAGGCCGGCGGACTTCGCGATCTCGTCGCAGTGCGCCTGAGCGTCGGCATAGGTATCGCCGCTGAGCACGACCTCGGCCCCCATGTCGCGCACCGCGTCCACCTTGATCTCAGGCGTCGTCTGCGGCATGACGATGAGCGCGCGGATCCCGAGATGACGCGCCGAGAAGGCCACGCCCTGCGCGTGGTTGCCGGCGCTGGCGGCAATAACGCCGGCCTGCCGCTCGGCGTGCGTCAGATGGGCGATGTGGTTGTAGGCCCCGCGGATCTTGAAGCTGAAGATCGGCTGCAGATCCTCCCGCTTCAAAACGACGGTGTTCCCGAGCCGCGCCGACAGCCGGGGCGCGGGCTCGAGCGGCGTCTCGTGGGCGACGTCGTATACGCGGCTTGTCAGGATCAGGCGCAGCATCGCCTCGGCGCCAATCGGGGCCGCCCGGTGCGACGACGGAGGCGGATCGGCTCGCATCGTCATGTGTCAGCGTGCGACCAGGGAGTAGACGTCGTTGAGGATGCCTGCCGCCGTGACCTGGGCGCCGGCGCCGGGGCCGCTGACCACCAGCGGCTCCGCCCGGTAGCGCCGCGTGGTGAACGCGACGAGATTGCGCGTGCCCTGCAGCGCTCCGATGGGACTCGCGACCGGCACCGCGGCGAGCCGGGCCGACACCCCCCGGGACGTCGCGGTCACGACGTAGCGCAGCACCCGTCCGCGCGCGGCCTCCCGGCGCGTCCGTTCAGCCCATTCATCGTCCAGCCTGGCTACCTGCTGCATGAAGGCCGGGATCGACAGCGCGCGCAGTGAGCGCGGGACGAGATCGTCTGGCCTGGGCGCCCCGCCCCGGTACCCGAGCAGCCGCGCCAGGATGAGCGCCTTGCGCCCGGCGTCCTGCCCCGACAGATCGTCGCGCGGATCCGGTTCCGCATAGCCGCGTTCCACGGCCTCGCGCACCGCCACCGAGAAGGGGGTCCCGGCCGACACGGCCGACACGACATACGTCAACGTGCCGCTGACGCAGCCTTCGATACGCAGTACGCGGTCCCCGGTCTCGACGAGTTTCTCGAACGTGTCGATGATGGGCAGGCCCGCGCCGACCGTGGCCTCGTACCGCAGCCGCCGTCCGCCGGCACGCGTCGCCTCTTTCAGCGCGGCGTAACTCTGCCAGGAGCCGGCCAGCGGCTTCTTGTTGGCGAGCACCACATCGAACCCGTGGCCGAGTGCCGTGCGCAGGAGGTCGGCCGTGTCGTCGCTCGTGACATCGACGATCACGGGCCGTGACACGGCATGGCGCGCCATCAGCGTCAGCGCGTCTGCGGCGGCAGCCGGTTCCCCTCCGAGCGCGGAGAGGAGGGCCCCGGCGTCTTTCTCTTTCGTCAGGCCCAGGAGTCGCCGTCGCGACAGGCCACGTGCGTCGAACACGTAGCCCGATCGGTCGAGCAGCCCGACGACCCGCACTTCGGGCCGCCCGTTGGAGACGGCAATCTGATCCGCGAGCGCACGTCCGACGCGTCCGAACCCCAGCAGGACCACGTCGGTCCGTGGTGCGGCCTGCGATCGTCCGCCGCCAATCTTCGCCAGCTGAAAAGCGCCATGGACGCTGCGCGCCGCCTCCGCGGCGTCAGTGCCCGCCACGGCGAACGAGATGTTCCGCTCGGAGGATCCCTGGGCAATCGCGACCACGTTGATGCCGCGCGAGGCCAGCGCCGTGAAGACGCGCCCGGCGACTCCGGGGGCCCCGGCCATGCCGTCCCCCACGACCGCCACGACCGCCATGCCGGTGCGGGCCGTGACGTTGTCGATGAGCGCGCCCGCAATCTCCGAGCGGAAGGCGTCGCGCAGGCTTCGGACCGCGCGGTCGGCTTCTCCCTCCGGCAGCGTGAACCCGATCGAGCTCTCGGAGGACGCCTGGAAAATCGTGGAGACGGACAATCGTTCGGCCTCGATGGCCGCAAAGGTGCGCGCCGCGATACCGTGCACGCCGATCATGCCCCGGCCCGCGACGGTCACGATCGCCTGCCCCTGCACGATCGCCAGCGCCTTCACCGGGTACGACGTCGTCGATCGCCGCGCCGACACCTCCGTGCCTGGCGCCTGGGGATCGAGGAACGAGCGCAC
>JANPJN010000701.1:0-16245 GCA_031425515.1 Acidobacteriota bacterium
TGCTCCCTGCCGGCCAGCGCCTTCAGCCCGATGAACGCCATCGTGTACTCGCGCCCGCCGCTCCCCGTCTCGACGGTGGAGATCAGGACGTGCACGTCCGCCTCGGCGCGCTCGCGGACGTAATCGACGAACGTCACCTCGGCGCGCAGAAACTCCTGGAAGCAGTTCTGGCAGTCGAGGAACGCCTTGAGCGGAACGGTACCGGGGACGGACGCGGTGGGCTGCTGTGCGGGCGCCGCAGCCAGAGGAGCGGCCCCGGACGCCGCGGCAACCAGAAACGCCAGGCAGAGAAGGACAGGCACATCAACTCTCACAGAGTCCTCACGGAGGGGGAAAGAACCACACAGGTGGAGTCAGCGGGTGGCTCTGTGCCGTCGAGCGGTGCACGAGCCATCCCTGGTCGCTTGATATTACCAACCTCCACCGAAGCCTCCGCTGCTCAGGCGGTCGCGGATCAGAAGGTGAGTCTCGCGGCTACCTGGAAGCCCGCGGCTCACCAACCGCCGTCACCTGCCCAAACCCAAGGGACGGCGCGGTCGGATACACACCGGACCCGAAGTTCGCGTTTCGTGCGACGGCACCTGGTCTGGCCCAGCCCAGTTGAGCTCGTGGACCATAGTCCGGCATGACGAATGCAGGTCGGTGCTGAAGCATCGACGTCGCCGCGGCTCCTGAATCGGGGGCGGCGTCGCCCTTCAAGGCGCGGCAGCAGTCGCCATCAGAGGAAAAGCGAACATGGAAGGAAAGAAACCGGTCGTCACGCGTCCTGACGGATTTTCGACGCCGACGGATCGCGCGGCGTCGCCATCCCAGATGCGCGCGCTCGCGACGAAGGACCACGACGTGATCCGTACGTGGGCCGACCGTCACCGCGCCGAGCCCGCGACCGGCGAGGCGACGAGCTCCGGCCCCGCCACTGTGACCGTGAAGGACGGCGGAGCCGGCATCCGTTTCAACTTCCCGGGGTTCGCCCGTTTCCGGCCCATCACCTGGGCGGAGTGGTTCGAGAACTTCGACCTCCACGAGCTCACCTTCGTGTTCGAGGAGGAGGTCGCCGATCGCGCCTACGAATACTGGCAGAGCCGTGGCGGCGGCGACGGACACGACCGCGAAGACTGGCTGCAGGCACAGCAGGAGATCGGTGGAGCCGGCCGCGGCTCGGGTGCACGGTACCGGCTCGTCAGGGACTAACCTATCGAAGGTGCTTCGCGAGAAAATCCTTCGCGAGCGGCCAGGCCTGCTGCGCCGCCTTGAGGTTTGCGCCCCCGGCGCCCGCCTGGTTGCCCATGAAGCCGTGGCCCGACGCCTCGAAGGTATGCACCTCGTAGACCTTGCCCGCTTTCTTCATGGCCGCCTGTGTAACAGGAATCGTCGCGCCGATGCGCGCATCGTTCCCGGCATAGAGCCCCAGCACCGGCGCCTTCACCCCCGCATACTGCGTGGCAAGCGACTCCTCCGTCGCGCCCGGCGCGGACGCCCCGGGGGCATCGCCGTAGAACACGACGGCGGCATTCAGCGCAGGCTGCGCCACGGCATACCCGAAACTCCGGGCTCCGCCCCAGCAGAACCCGAGCACCGCGGTCTTGCCGTTCGATGCCGGCAATCCCTTGCCGTACTCCATCGCCGCGTCGAGACGCGCGATCACGTCCGCCGGTGTCAGCGACTGGATGCCCTGGCCCACCCCGGTCGTGAACGATTCGGATCCCCCGCCGTTCGGCCCCTTGCCTGAGAGAAAGTCCGGCACGATCGCGATGAAGCCGTCCTGGGCAAGCTGATCCCCCACGGCCCGCGGCATGTCACGCAAGCCGCCGATGTCGGGGATCACGACGACGACCCCGGCCTTGTCCTTGCGTTCCGGATACACGACCCACGACTTCAGCGCCGTGCCGTCCTTCATCTTGATGTCCACCCATTCGCCGTGGCGCGACGACTCCTTGAGCGCCCGCGCCGCGTGGTCCGCCGTCCCCGCCGGAATCGCATCGTCCCATGCGACATCGATGGGCGGCATCTGCGGCTGTCCGCCCCGCTGCGGGCCCGCGGGAGGGGCGCCCTGCGGCGCGGCCTGGGCGGGCGCCTGCAGGTGGGCGTGGATGTCGGCGGGCTGTTGCGCGGCGGCCTGGCCGGCGGAGGCCGTGGCAGCGAGAGCCAGCGTTGCCGCCAGCGCGAATACACGTGTCATCACGTCCTCCTGAAATCCGGATCGAAGAAAGGTCTCGACGGGTGGGTAGTGTACCCGAAGCTTCAGGCTTGCGACCGCGCCGCACGCCTCGGCTCGATGTCGGGCAGAAACGCGGTGCACAGGCCAAGGGCGGGCAGCCACGCGCAGACCTGGAACACGAACGTCACGCTCGTCCGATCGGCCACCAGACCGAGTGCGGCCGCCCCGAGCCCGCCGATGCCGAACGCGAAGCCGAAGAACAACCCGGAGATCATGCCGATGTTGCCCGGCACGAGCTCCTGGGCGTAGACGATGATGGCCGAGAAGGCCGAGGCGAGGATCAGGCCGATAAGGGCACTGAGGACCGCCGTGACCGGCAGGCTCGCCCAGGGCAGCGCGAGCGAGAACGGCAGCACACCGAGGATCGATCCCCAGATCACGTATTTGCGGCCGAACCGATCCCCGAGCGGTCCGCCGAGAATCGTCCCGGCTGCCACCGCCCCGAGGAACACGAAGAGCAGCAGTTGCGCGTTCCGGACCGAGACGTCGAAGGTCTCGATCACATAGAACGTGTAGAACGTCCCCAGACTCGCCAGGTAGATGTACTTCGAGAAGACGAGGACCACGAGCACGCCGAGCGCTCGTCTGACCTGGGCCCTGGTCAGATGGTGATGGGGCGCATGCACCGCGCCGCGTGAGCCGGCGGCCTGTGCCCGTCGGCCGTACCACCCGCCCACCCGCGCCAGCACCAGGATGGCGGCGACCGGCGCCACCGCGAACCACGACAGGCTGTGCTGCCCGCGGGGCAGGACGATGAGGGCGGCGAGGAGCGGGCCGAGGGCCGAACCTGCGTTGCCGCCCACCTGAAAGAGCGATTGCGCGAGCCCGTGCTGCCCGCCGGAGGCGAGACGCGCGATGCGAGACGACTCGGGGTGGAAGATGGACGAGCCCACGCCGATGAGCGCCGCCGCGCCGAGGACCGAGGCAAAGTGCGAGGCCCAGGCGAGCAGGAGCAGACCCGACAGCGTGAACGCCATGCCGATGGCGAGCGACTGGGGAAGCGGCCGCCGGTCGGTGTAGTAGCCGACGAGCGGCTGGAGCAGCGAGGCCGTGAGCTGGTTGACGAGCGTGATGAGGCCGATGTGGCCGAAGTCGAGTCGCAGCGACGTCTTGAGGATCGGATAGATCGACGGCAGCAGCGACTGCACGAGGTCGTTGAGCAGGTGGCACAGGCTGAGGGCGCCGAGAACACGGAATGCGGTGCGCGGCTGGGACATCGTTCGGTGGTCGTCGCTGATCGAGCGTCTTGATTATGACCGCGGCGCGTGCGCGGGTCCATCGCCCCGACGTCCGCGGACGAGAACGTGCACATGTGCGGTATTGAACATCGGGCGTTCAATCCTTCCACTACGGTGTGGCTGCAAGGGCGCTCGATTGGTTCGCAGATCATCGCGGATCCGGGGGACGTGGCCCGAAAGTACCGTGCGGATTATTTCGCGCATCGGTGGGAATAATTCGCGCTCGCGGCTGCCGCGTTCGGCGGCGACCAGCACCGGAGGTTCACGGGTGATGCACACCGCAATCCGCAGATGGGGACACTGGGCATGGCCGGCGTGCGGCGCCCTCTGGATCCTGGCGCTCGTCACCGTTCGCGCGGAAACGACCGCGGATGCTCCTCCGGCGATTCGTGTGCAGTCGCCGGCCACGGCGACCGCCGTGCCCGCTCAGGCACCGGCCACCTCTAGTCAGGCACCCGCCGCACCTGCGAAGGCGCCCGCCTCCGGCCCCGCCACCTTCATCGGCGACAAAGCCTGTCTGGACTGCCACGAGGGATGGGACCGGGGCGTCACCGGCAGCCCGCATGCCCGCGCGATCGATCCCCGCACGCCGGCCGCGGCGCAGGGCTGCGAGACCTGTCATGGTGCGGGCAGCAGGCACTCGGACGATCCTACCGGGTTCCCCGTCAAGATTTTCGCGAAGATGGCGCCCGACGCCGTCAGCGGCACTTGCGCGACCTGCCACAACCGAGGGGAGCACGCGCTCTGGGACGGCAGCCAGCACGACGCGCGCGGCCTGAGCTGCGCGACCTGCCACAGCGTGCACGATCCCAAGGCAAAGGTCGGCCAGCTCAAGGCCGCCAGTCAGCCGCTGCTCTGCGCGACCTGCCATCGCGACAAGGTCGCCAAGCTCGATCGCTCGGGGCACATGCCGGTGCGCGAAGGCAAGATGCAGTGCAGCACCTGCCACAACACACACGGCTCGACCACGGTCAAGATGCTGCGCCGCGGCGAATCGGTCGGCGAGATGTGCGCCTCGTGCCACGCCGACAAGCGCGGCCCGTATCTCTGGGAGCATGCGCCCGGACGTGACGGGTGCGTTACCTGCCACGATCCGCACGGCTCCTCGAACGAGCGGATGCTCGTCTCCAAGCCGCCGATTCTCTGTCAGCGCTGCCACGTCGCCACGCGGCATCCGAGCACCATCTACGACGGCGCCCTCATCGGATCGGGCGCGTCACCGAGCGCCCGGATCTACGCCAGGTCGTGCGTGACGTGCCACGCGAACATCCACGGGTCGAACCACCCGAGCGGTCAACGCTTCATTCGTTGAGGACGCCGTCAATGCGCATACGAGGCTTTCTCATCACCCTCGCGGCCGCGTTGCTTCCGGCCGGCGCCGGGGCCCAGACCGCCACTGCCCCTGCGGCCCCGGCGGCCAGCGCTCCTGCGACTGCAGCGGCCACCGCCACCGCGGCGCCCGCGCCGTGGTCCGGCTCCTTTGATCTCGGCGTTCGCAATACCAGCACGTCCGGCGACGCCGCCCGGTACGAACGCTACCGCGATCTGGGAAGCGGCCTCTTCCTCGAGGATGCCCGCCTGAGCCGCGAGCAGGGCAACTGGCTGCTCGACCTGGGCGCCGAACACGCGGGTCGCCGCGACCAGCGGTACACCGGATCCGTCGAGCGCCCCGGCAAGCTGAAGGCCGCGTTCATGTGGGATCAGATCCCCATGCTGCTCAGCAACTCCACCCGCACGCTCTTCACCGGGATTGGGACCGGCGTCCTCTCGGTGGACGACGCCCTGCAGGCGCAGGTGCAGGCGGTGCCGAGCCGGCTGGCGGCGATCTTTCAGCAGAACGCGACCACCTTCGAGACGCGCACCGCGCGCAAGATCGGCGAAGGCGCCTTCGAGTATCTGGCGAATCGCGCCCTCACCCTCAGTGGACACGTCCGACGCACCAACCGCAGCGGCACCATCCCGTTCGGCGGCAGCTTCGGCCACAGCAGCCTCGTGGAGCTGCCCGCGCCGACCGATCACGACCTCACCGAAGTGGACGCGGGGGCCGAATATCTCCGCGGTCCTATGCTGCTGCGCGCCGGCTACACCGGATCCTGGTTCCACAACAACGTCACCTCGATTGCCTTCGACAATCCCTTCCTCGCCACGGACGGGTTGACGTCTTCATCCCGGGGCCGCATCGCGCTCGCGCCGAGCAACTCCTTCATCGGCGTCAACGGCTTTGCGTCGGTCAAGCTGCCTCGCCGTTCGAGGCTGTCGGCGTATGTCTCCACCGGGACGTTGAAGGATGCCGGCGATCCGATCATCCCGCAGACGATCAACTCGGCGAATGTGACCCTGCCGCTGGCGCGCTCCACGGTGGACGGCGAAGCCCGGACCTCGTCGGTCAACGTGACCTTTGTCTCCCGTCCCTCCCGCGTGCTCGACGTGAACGTCCGGTACCGGATCTACGACTACGACAATCGCACGCCCGAGTTCCTCATGAGCCAGCGCGTGGCGTACGACAACGCGCCGTCGCTCGTCAACCCGCCGATTCCGACGGAAGCCTACGGCGTGATCCGCCACACGCTGGACGCGGACGTGCGGTTGATTCCGGTCGGCGGGCTGACCGCCGGCGTCGGGTTCACCCGCATCGACGAGGAGCGCACCCACCGCATCTACGAGTCCACGACAGACGACGTGGTGCGGCTGACGGTGGACCGGGTGAGCACGGACTGGTTCACGCTGCGGACGAAGTACGAGCACGGCCAACGCCGCGGCAAGGGGATCGAAGAAGGGGAGCGCGAGCTCGCGGCCATCGGCGAGCAGCCGGGCATGCGGCACTTCGACATCGCGCCTCGCAACCGCGACCGCGTCACGATCCTGGGCGCGATCACCCCAGTGGCCGACATGGCCATCACCGCGTCGGTGGCGGCGGGCAAAGACGACTACCTGCAGAGCCTGTTCGGCCTGCGCGACAACACGCACCGCGTCTACACCAGCGGCCTCGATCTGACGCCGACCGAGCACATCATTCTCTCGACGTCGTACTCGTTCGAGCGCTACAACGCATTGTCCCGATCGCGGCAGGCCAATCCGGGCGTGCAGTTCACGGACCCGTCGAGGAACTGGGCGACGGACGCCACCGACCGGGTCCATTCCGTGGTCGCGAGCGCCGAGGTCAACCGCATTGCCGAGAAACTCAACCTCCGCTTCGGCTACGACTTCAGCAAGGCGCGCGCCCTCTACCAGTACACCACCGGAGCGGTCGTCGATCGCACGCTCCCCGAGGAAGTCGTGGTGCCGACCACGCTGCCCACGCCAACCGGTCTGCCGCCCACGCTCAGCCAGCTCGGACGGGGCACGATGGATGCGACCTATGCCGTCACGTCGCGCGTGTCGCTCGGCGTGTCGTGGTGGCACGAAGAGTACCGCGTGCAGGACTTCACGCTGGATGCCGACGCCAATCCCGATCTGGCTCGGGGTCAGGCGCTGCTCATGGGCTATCTCTACCGGCCCTACACCGCCAACACCGTGTGGGGGCGCCTGATCTATGCTTGGTGACCCGTCCCGGCCAGGTCAGGATCCTCGCCCTGCTCATCCGTCAACGTCTGGCGGCGTGTCTCGCGTCCTCCAGTGCATGCCTGTCAAAGGAGCCGAAATGCTGCGTCGCTTGTGTGTAATGGTGGGTGCCCTGACGCTTGCGTCGGGCCTGACGGTCTCGGCCCAGGACGGCGCGAAAGTCGCGGAGGGCAAGAAGCTCTACGAGACCTACAAGTGCCAGAAGTGCCATCTGATCGGCGGCGTGGGCAGCAAGGTATCGCCGCTCGACAACGTGGCCACGAAGCTCTCGTCCGACGACATCCATAAGTGGCTCGTCGCGACCGACGAGATGACGGCCAAACTGAAGAAGAAGCCGAAGGTGAAGATGAAGCAGATCGTCTTCAAGCCCGGCGAAGTGGATGCGCTCATGGCCTACATGCTGACGCTCAAGTAGCGCAGCGCCGCAAGTGGACCATCCCTCCCTCGCGCGCAATCCCGTCTCGCTCGCCGGCAGCGCGCTGACCACAGTCAGCGCGCTGGCGTTCGTGGTCTACTACGCCACGCACGCCCTCGGCTGGTGGGTCAGTCCGTACGCGGGGCTGCTCGGCTTCGTCGCCATCCCGGCCTTCTTCCTCGCAGGCCTCCTCCTCATCCCGCTCGGGATGTGGCGCGAAGGCCGGCGCCGGAGCCGTGGCGAGACGGCCTGGCACTGGCCGGCCATCGACCTTGGCAGCGCCACCACGCGCCGGACGGTGGCGGCCGTGCTCCTCCTCACCGGCGTCAATCTCGGCATCGTCACGCTCGCGTCCGTCGGCGCGGCCCACTACATGGAGACGACGGAGTTCTGTGGGCAGACGTGCCACGTGCCGATGAAGCCGGAGTACACGGCGCACAAGGCCGGGCCCCACGCGCAGGTCGCGTGCGTGTCCTGCCACGTGAGCCCCGGCGCCGCCGGCACCATCCGCGCCAAGCGGAATGGCACGCGGCAGTTGTATCTCGTGCTGCGCGGCTCCTTCGAGCGGCCGATTCCCACGCCGGCGAAGGGGCTGCCCGTGGCCGCCGACACCTGCGCCCGCTGCCACCAGCCCGGCTACCCGATGCCGGACGTCACGCGCGTGTCGCGCGAGTACGCAGACGACGAGGCGAATACGGAGACAGCGACCACGCTCCTGGTGTCGCCAAACCGGAATCACTGGCACGCCCGTGGCGACATCACGGTCGAGTACGTCGCGTCCGACGAGAAGCGCGAAACCATTCCGTACGTGCGCGTGACGGCTGCCGGTGGCGAGGTGACGGAGTACTTTGCCGAGGGCACCACGTCACGCCCGGCCGGAGAGCTCAGGCAGATGGACTGCACCGACTGCCACAGCCGTCCGGCGCACATGATGTCGGCCTCGGCCGAGCAGGCGGTCGATGGCGTGCTGGCCTCCGGCGCTGTCAGCCGCGATCTGCCGTTCGTCCGCCGGGAGCTCGTCGCGGCCCTCACGGCCCCGTATCCGGACGAGAACGCCGCCACCGCGGCGATTGCGTCACGCCTCACGAACTTCTATCAGTCACAGGGAGGCGCCAACCCCGCGCTCCTCACGGCCGCCATCGGCACGGGCCAGCGGCTCTTCCGCGCGAACGTCTTCCCCGAGATGAAGGTGACGTGGGGCACCTATCGCAATCAGCTCGGGCACACAGGCGACGTCCCCGGATGCCTGCGGTGCCACGACGATGAGCACAAGGCGAAGGATGGCAGGCTGGTGCGTCAGGACTGCGATTTGTGCCACAAGGAGCAGGAGTAGCCCTCACGGTCCTCGCTTCGTGGCAGCATAGGGACGTTCCGGGGCCGATCCTGCCATGCCTGACAGCAGTCGCGAAAGATTCTCCCAGCTCGTTTTCTACGCCCTCATCATCCTGATCGGGTACCTCACCTACCTGGTGATGAGCCCGTTCCTGGCGCCGCTGGCGTGGGCGGTCGTGTTTGCGGTCATGTTCTATCGCGTGCACCTCGAGCTGTCACCGCGGATTGGCCCGAGCGCGTCGGCGCTCGTGGCGACGCTGATGACAGCCGTCCTCATCGTGGCGCCGGCGGTGATGATCGTGTCGGTCATCGCGCGCGAGGTGCCGCAGGCCATCGACTACCTCCAGCAGATGTCGCTCACGGCACCGGACCGGATCGAACGGATCTGGGAGGTCGTGCGGCGGCGGAGCCCGGCGTCCCTGCCGGAGGATCCGACCTTTCTCGTGCGCGAGGGCGTGCAGCGCGTGCTCGGCTTTCTCGCGCCGCATGCCGGCGCGGTCGTGGCCGATCTGGTCGCCACGCTTGGCAGTCTGTTCGTGATGCTCTTCGCGATGTTCTTCCTGCTGCGCGACGGCCATACGCTGGCGCGGCAGGTGCGCGATCTGCTGCCCCTGCCGGATACGGCCCGTGACCGTCTGATGACCGATACGCGCGATCTCGTCGTCGCCAGCGTCGGCGCGGGGCTCATGGTGGCGGCGGCGCAGGGCGGGATTGGCGCGCTGTCGTTCTGGCTGCTGGGCATCGACGCGCCCGTGCTCTGGGGTGTGGTGATGGGCGTCTGCTCGCTGATCCCGCTGGTCGGCGCGGCGCTCGTGTGGGTGCCCACGGCGCTGTGGCTGCTGCTGTCGGGGGAAATCGGGCGGGGGATCATCCTGGTCGTGGTCGGGGTGTTCGGAATCAGCTTTGCCGACAACGTCCTCCGGCCACTCATCCTCTCGGGCCGTACGACGGCCAGCGGTCTTGTCGTGTTTCTCGGCCTGCTCGGCGGCGCCGCCGCCTTCGGCTTCATCGGCATCGTCATGGGCCCCATCATCCTGGTGACGGCCGGGAGCCTGCTGCGGGTGTTCGCCCGGCGGGAGCCGTTTGCGATCATCCCCCCCTCCGACCGTGAAGGTCTGTTGTGACGGGCGAATCGGCGTTGTCTGCGGTGACGATCACATATGAACGTGAGCAATCAGGAACGGAAGCAACTCAGGCACGCGGCGTCGATGCTGATAGTGGCTGTGTGCGGACTTGCAACAGCGACAATCTCCGGGCTCGCGCTGGTCCCGAGGGTCCGCCTGGTGGAAGTGATGATTGTGGTCGCTGGCGCGATTGGCGCGGGTGCGGCGCTCGTTGGTGCCGTCGTCGCCTACAAGCAGGCGCGGATCGCCGCGCGACCTCCGAAGGGAATATAAGCTGCTCTTCTCGCCTTGCCCTCGACCTCGCGGGCGTGGTTTGAATGGAAGAGCGCCATGGTAGTGAAGCCGCAACTCCCGACCGACATCGAGGACTACCGTGACGAACGGTGGCGGCGGGAAGGGGCGCGCCAGATCGAGACCGCCTTCGAGGCGGAGCGTTTCATCGAGGAGGTGGGATTCGCCGCCTGCCTCACCGACTCCCGCAGGCCCGGCCCGTCGCTGTACGTGGCGGTGTGCGGACGACGTGATGCCGTCATGCCGCGCAACGTGCAGAAGGATTCCGAGGCCTCGCTCACCTGGCGGCTGAAGGACGAGATCGTCGGGCGCGGGAAGGTCTATTACGGCAAGCTCGCCCGCGGCAAGGCGATGTTCATCGCGCCGCGCATGGTGCCGTACTTCCACGCCGTCCAGGGCGTGCGCCGGGCGGAGGAGCCGCGGCGCCTGGGGCGCGGCGCGCAGGCGATTCTGCGGGTGCTGCGGAAGGAGTGGGAGATGAGCACGTCGGACCTGCGCGAGGAGTCCGGCGTGACGGATCGCACGGCGTTCACGAGGGCCCTGGACGAGCTGCAGGCTGCGATGATCGTCGTGCCGAGCGAGGTGTGCTATCTGCCGAAGTTCACGTACATCTGGACGCTGGCGGTCGGCCGCTTTCCGGAAGGGCTGCGCCGGCGCGTGAACCGCGAGACGGCGCTTCGCGAGATTGCCCGCTGCTTCCTCGCGGGGGCGGGCCTGACCGTGCGCGGCGAGTTGTCCCGCGTGGCAGGGCTGTCGCGCGCGGAGGCGGGCCGCGGGAACCTGGCGCTGGTGGCGGAGGGGGCTGCGAGCATGCTGGCGGTTGGATCCTACCGAACCGCCGGCCTCGCGGCCCCCCTGCCATCGAGGGAAGGGGCGTCACCGTCTGGCGCGCTCTGACGACGCGCCGGACAGCGGTGCGCTCCCGAGGCCGGCTACTTACGCGTCGAGCTCGAGGTTCTCGACGGCCCGAGCCTGGCAGGCGAGGATCAGCCCCTGCGCCCGGTCCTCCGCCGTCAACGCGTCCTGCACCTCCATCGTGACGCGGCCTGCGATCAGCCGCGTCTTGCACTGACCGCAGATGCCCGAGCGGCACTCGAACGGAAGGTCCACGCCCGCTTCCTCCGCCCCCTCGAGCACCGTCTGTTCAGGGCGCACCTCCCCGGTCCTGCCTGACCGCGCGAAGAGGATGCTCGCAGTCGCGCCGTCGGGCAGCGGGCCCCCGGCGGCCGGCGGCCCATCGACGGATGCCGCGGCGATCGCGCCTGCATCGGGGCCCGAGGACGGTGGAGAGACGAACGCCTCCTGCAGGATCTCGGCGTCGGGAACGCCCATGCCCACGAGGAGGCCCCTCATCGCCGTCATCATCCCGTCAGGTCCACAGAGCAGGACCGGGCCCCCCGTGAGGTCGGGAACGAAGCCGGCCAGCACGTCACGCGTGATCTGGCCTCGAAGTCCTTCCCACGCCGTGTCGGGATCCCTGTAGACCAGCGACCGCACGTGTAGTTTGGGGAACATGGCATCTAGGTACGCGAGCTCGTCCCGAAAGACGAGGTCGCGGACGCCCCTGGCGGAGTACACCAGGTAGATCGCGCCCTGCCAGGCACGATCGGTCAGGCTGCGGACGATCGCCATCAACGGAGTAATCCCGATCCCGCCGGCGATCAACACGACCCGCCGGGCCTCGTCGCCGGTGAAGACGAACCTGCCAGCAGGCGCCGAGACGCTGACGCGCTGACCCTCCGTCCATGTGTCGTGCAGGTGATGGGAGGCGAGGCCGCCGCCGACGCGCTTGACCGAGATCTCGCAGTACGCGTTCCGTGTGGGGGGCGAGGCGATGGTGTAGGAGCGATGCACACGAGTACCGGCGATCGTCAGCGCGAGGTTCAGATACTGGCCGGCAACGTGGGTGAACGACAGTGGGCCGCCATCCGGCGGCACGAGCCTGAAGGTCTTGACGTCTGGGGTCTCGTCGAAGATGCGCGCGATCGTCAGCTCTCCCGTCCAGAATCGCTTCTTCACGGTCTCGACGCCGGCCCGCGACGCCGGCTGTCGCGCGTTGCGCGCCTGGGCGCGCAGACCGGCGTAGTGGGCCGCGGCACGGAACAGCAGGAGCCCGGCGACGACCGCCGCGAATATGGCGGGCTGCCTGACGTCGGATTTGACGAGCAGGTAGTAGTGGACGACCGCGCCGATGCCGATCACGTAGGCGAGCCGGTGCAGCAGCTTCCACCGGGCGGCCCCCAGTCGCAGGACCATGGCATCCGTGGACGTCAGGGCGAGCGGGATCATCAGCGCGAGCGCGGCGGTCCCGAACCAGAGATACTGGCGGGTGACGATCTCGCGCAGCGTGCTCGTGACGCTACGCTCGCGGTCGAAGAGAAAGAAGATGGCGAAGTGGGCCGCGATGTAGAAGAAGCCGAGCAGGCCCAGGTTCTTGCGGACGGCAATCAGCCGGTTCCAGCCGGTGACCGCCCGGAGGGGCGTAACGACCAGTGACAGCGTGAGGAGCACCAGGCCGATCATCCCGGTGGTGCGGATGGCGAAGTTGACGTCGTTGACGCCGAGCTGGTGCCGGTAGGCGTCCCAGAGCAGCAGCGCGGCGGGCACGAGGCCATTGGCGATCGCCAGCCGCTTCGCGAAGCGTGTGTCGATGAGGGGCTCAGAAGCTGGCATCGAGGTCCATGCCGGCATACAGGCCGGCGACCTGATCGCCGTAGCCGTTGAACATCAACGTCGGCCGCCGCCCCGACTCGCCGATGCGTTGCTCGGTGGCCTGGCTCCAGCGCGGGTGGTCGTGCCCCGGATTCACGTTCGCGAAGAAGCCGTACTCCGACGGTGCGAGCACGTTCCAGGTCGAGGGGGGCTGGGTCGGGGTGAGCGTGATCCTGACGATGGACTTGATGCCTTTGAAGCCGTATTTCCAGGGTGTGACGAGCCGCACGGGCGCGCCGTCCTGCGGCGGCAGCTCCTGGCCGTAGAGCCCGGTGGCCAGCAGCGTGAGCGGGTGCATCGCCTCGTCCATCCGAAGGCCTTCGACATACGGCCAGGTCAGGACATCGGTCTTCTGGTTCGGCATGCGCGCCGGGTCGTGCAGCGTCTCGAACGCCACGTACTTGGCGTCGGCCGTCGGCTCGACCAGGGCGAGCAGTTTCGAGAGCGAGAACCCGGCCCATGGGATCACCATCGACCATGCCTCCACGCAGCGCATCCGGTAGACCCGTTCCTCCGGCGGACTGATTCGCTTGAGGTCGTCGAGATCGAACACGCGAGGCTTGCGCACCAGACCGCCGACCGCCACCTGCCAGCCGGTCGTCTTGAAGCCCGCGGCCGCGCCCGCGACGCCGTCCTTGTCGGTCGAGAACTCGTAGAAGTTGTTGTAGTTGAGGATCGACGCACGCGCGGTGAGCGGCTCATCGACCCAGAATCCGCCGGTATGAGGAGCCGTCACGAGACCCGGGAGCGGCGGCAGCTCCGTAGTGTTCAGATCGACCCGGTTGAGCCCGCGGTACAGCAGCGCCGTGCCGGCGGCGGTGGCCGAGAGGAGACCCGCCCGGAGGAACGTCCGACGATTGAGATACACCTCGCGAGGCGTGATCTCATGGTCCGGAATGTTGTCGGGCATCATGAGTCTCTAGTCTCTACGGTCCGAGGCACAGGGGCGGATTGGAGACGGAACCGGGCTTGACGAGTAATATCGCGAGGGCCCTGCTTTATTCCAGTGTCGGCGATTTCTTCAGAATGGCGGCCCCGATTGTGAACCGCGCCGAAGGCGTGTAATGTGCTCGGTGCGGTCCGGCACGAAGGCCGGGTCGAGGCCTGTCCCGAAGGAGCACCATGCAGTCCATTCTCGCTGTCGCGGTCCTCAGCGCCATCTTCCTCCCCGCCGCGGATACCTTCAGCCCCGACACGGACGGCTTCATCCGCAACTGGCTCGTGCTGGCGCCAATACCCCTGCCCGAAGACTCGGGCGCATCGGAGATCGACAAGGATTTGATCAAGGGCGAGGCCGCCGTGATGCCCAAGGCCGGCGACAAGGTCGCCGTCGGCGGCGCCGAACTGGTCTGGCAGCCGCAGCAGGCCTCGGACTACTTCCTCGACTTCGTCACGGCTTACGGCACGGTGCGCGGCGAGGACGCAGCCGCCTACGCGGTGGCGTACGTGATGGCCGACGAGGAGATGAAGGTCACGCTGTCGGTCGGCTCCAACGATCAATGCAAGGCGTGGCTCAACGGCAAGCAGGTCGTCAGGTTTGCCGAGACGCGCACCCTCGAAAAGGACACCGAAAAGACCGAGGTAACGCTGACAAAGGGGCAGAACGTGCTGGTGTTCAAGGTGATCAACGAGAAGAACTCGTGGCAGGGGGCCGCGCGTTTCCTGAAGGACGGCGTCGCGGTCAGGAACGTGAAGATCGCGCTGGCGCCGCAGTAGGATTGTCCATGCGTTCGTTCAGGGTGCTACTGGCCCTCCTGGCTCTGTCGCTCTCGCTGGCCGGCTGCGGCCTGGGCCAGGGGTTGACGTTCACGTCGATGCAGCTTGGGAAGTCCGTCAATACCGATGCGACCGTCGCCGCCCACACGACGGTGTTCAGCCCGACCGACACGATTTATGTGTCCGTGCTGACGACGGGCGCAGGCTCCGGCGAGGTCAGTGTGCGCTGGAAGTACGGCGAGCAGGTCGTCGGCGAGCCGAAGAAGCCGGTGTCGTACCGGGACGTGGCGGCCACCGAGTTCCACCTCCAGAGCGCCGGAGGTTTCCCGGTCGGCGCATATACTGTCGAGGCCTTTCTGAACGGGCAGTCCGTCGGTACGCGCACGTTCAAAGTAGAGAAATAGCGCCAGGCCGCTGCCGCGTCCGCGGCGGCGGTTCCGATCCCGATCCTGACTGGAGACTTATGCGTCGACTTGCCCTCGTGCCGCTTACCGTGATGCTCATCGTCCTGCTGGCCGGTGTCGTGCCGCAGCAGGCGTTCGAGCCGCCCCCCGGACAGACCCCGGCCGCTCCGTCGCCCGCCGGGCAGGCCCCGGCCACCCCGGCACCCGCTGGACAGCCTCCGGCCAGCCCGGCGCCCGCTGGCCAGACGCCGGCTCTCACACCCGCGCAGGCGCAGGCGATGCAGCCCGTGCAGATTCCGCTCAGTCTGTTCAAGGTCCCGGACGAGTTCGAGGTCACGCTGTGGGCCTCCTCGCCGCTGCTGCACAACCCGACCAACATCGACATCGATCGGGACGGCCGCATCTGGGTCGCCGAGGGCGTTCGCTACCGCTCGCACTACGCCCGCCAGCCCGAAGGTGACCGCATCGTCGTCCTGCAGGACACCAATGGCGACGGCAAGGCCGACAGCACGCACACGTTCGTCCAGGAGCCCGCGCTCATCGCGCCGCTCGGCGTGTCGGTCATCGACAACAAGATCGTCGTCGCCCAGCCACCCGACCTCATCGTCTATACCGACGTGGACCGGAACCTGAAGTTCGACCCGGCGGTGGACAAGCGGGAGGTCCTGCTGACGGGGTTCCAGGGCATCAACCACGATCACTCGCTGCACTCGGTGACGGTCGGGCCCGACGGCAAGTGGGTGTTCAACGCCGGCAACACCGGTGCGATGTTCACCGACAGGTCGGGCAAGACGTTCCGCATCTTCAGCGCCTACCGGCCCGGCCCCGTGGGTCCCTTCAAATTTCCGCACGACCCTGCACTCTACGCGGGTAAGCCGAGCGACGACGGGCATGTGTATATCGGAGGGTTTACGGCGCGGATGAACGCCGATGGCACCAACGTGGAGATCATCGGGCACAACTACCGCAACAGCTACGAGCAGTCGGTCACCTCCCTTGGCGACGTCTTTCAGAACGACAACGACGATCCGCCGGCATGCCGCGTGAGCTGGGTGATGGAGTATGCGAACTTCGGTTTCTCGTCGAACGACGGCCAGAGGACGTGGCAGGCGGACCGCCGGCCCGGGCAGTCGATTCCCGTCGCCGAGTGGCGCCAGGACGATCCGGGCATGACGCCGGTGGGAGACGTGTACGGAGGCGGATCGCCGACCGGCAATGTCTTCTACGAGAACGG
>JANPJN010000702.1:0-2428 GCA_031425515.1 Acidobacteriota bacterium
ATCAGTTCTGCACACCGATCACGAAACTGAATCAGCGGACGTCGTGACGTCGTGCCTCAGGTGCGCAGGCGCTCCTGCAACTTCTCGCGATAGCCGCGGCTGAGCGTGAGCCTCGTGCCCGTTCTGAGCAGCACCGAATACTCGCCATTCAGCCAGGGCTGCAGCTCCTGGATACGCTCCATGTTGACGATGCGCGAGCGGTGGATGCGGAAGAACTTCTCGGGATCCAGCCGCCCTTCAAGGGCGTTCATGGTTTCGCGGAGCAGGTGCGACGTGTTGCCGACGTGCAGGCGGACGTAATTGCCGGCCGCTTCGATCCAGTCGATCTCGTCGGCGCGCAGGAAGAACAACCGGCCGCCGGACTTCACGACGAGGCGCTCGGACCGTGGCTGGTCCTTCCGAAGGTCCTTGACGAGGGCGAGCAGCCGTCGGCCGAGGTCGCCCGTTTCCTCCCGCTCGACCTGTTTACGCGCGCGCTGGAGCGCGTCGCTGAATCGCTCGCGATCGAACGGCTTCAGCAGGTAGTCGAGCGCCCTGACCTGGAACGCCTTGAGCGCGTGCTGGTCGTGGGCCGTGACGAAGATGACGAGCGGCATCCGCTCGCCGCCCACCGCCTCGATGACCTCGAAGCCGTTCATCTGCGGCATCTGGACGTCGAGAAACACCAGGTCCGGCGAGAGATTCATGATCGAGGCGACCGCCTCCTCGCCGTCGCGGCATTGACCGACGATATCGATGTCGGCTTCGTTGAAGAGGAGGGAGGTCAGCCGCTCCCGCGCCAGAGGCTCGTCGTCCACGACCAGGGTCCTGATTCTCTTCATATCGCTCTCTCAGTCAGATACGGCGGCTCGCCGGACTGCCCGGCGTCCGCCTCCTGTCCGCGCTCGTGCGCCGGCCCGTGCAGGGCCGGGTCCGTGGGGTCTTTCCGCCAGGGCACCGCGACGACCACCGCGACCCCCGGATCGTGGCGGTGGAACTCGAAACGGAAGTCGGCGCCGAACTGGTGCTGGAGCCGGGCTCGCGTCGTGGAGACGCCGATGCCTTTCTGGAGCGCCTCCATGGCGCCTTCCGAGAGCCCCGCCCCGTCGTCCCGAATCTCGATCCACAGCTTGTCGTGGTCGCGCTTAGCGCTGATGTCGATGTGGCCGGGGCCGGACTTCCGGGCCACGCCGTGCTTGATGGCGTTCTCGACCAGAGGCTGGAGGAGCAATGCGGGCACGAGGCTGTCAAGGGTCTGGGGATCGATGTCGAATCGGACGACCAGGCGATCGGCGAACCGCGTCTGCTCGATCTCGAGATATTTCGAGACGAAGTCGAGCTCGCTCTGAAGCGTGCCCTCGGGCCGGCCCACATGCTCGAGCGTCATCCGCAGCAGGTCGCCGAGGCACATGAGCATGCGGTCGGCCGCTTCGACGTCGCGATGCATGAGGCTCGAGACGGAATGCAGGGTGTTGAAGAGGAAGTGGGGTTGCAGCTGCTGCTGGAGCGTGGCCATGCGGGCCGCGACCAGCCGGGTCTCGAGTTGTGACGCGCGCAACTCCCGGTCGCGGGACTCCCGGTAGTAGAGCACCGCGAGGCTGATGCCGGCGATGGCCCAGTAGGTCATCATCTCCCAGTCGAAGTTCTGCAGCGCCGTGCGCTTGACCTGAAACCACCAGGAGAACTCACGCCCTTCGGACATCGCGAGCCACCAGCGCATGGCGGCCATTGCGGCGATATGGGCGAACGAGAACAGCGCCACGCCCGGCGCATGCACCAGCAGCGCTACCGCGATCCCGTGCCGCTCGAGGCGGAAGTGCTGCGACAGCCACACGATGGCCGGCGTGAAGAGCGCCCAGACGAACCAGTAGGTGGTGTTGAGGACGACGATCGTGCGCCAGTACGACTCGGGCTGCTCCATCGTGCGGGCGAACTGGAGCGCGAGCGTGGACGAGACGACGCTGAGGATGGCCGCGACGAGGAGCACGAGCGGCCACCGCAGGCCGTAGCGCGGCCGGGCGGGCGCGGGGAGGTCCACGCCGGCGCCGTTCAGGTCGAGACGTCGATCGGACGGAGGCTTCATGATGGTCAGTGCGGGCCGGCCCGTGGCGGGGACGAACCCTCCGACGGTTAGACGGAGCCAGAGGCATTTTCGCCTGCCTGCGCGCGATCTTTCACCACCCTTCGTGACCCGCGGCGCCGCGGGCGAGCCGCGTGACCGTCGGCCCGCCGCTCGTCACCAGGAACCCGCCACTCGTCACGCTCGCCCCATCATTCGTCCCCGCGAACCTCGCCGCACAGGCCGTGAGAGTATTTCGGAAAACGTGTGTATCATGATCGCGTGAGCAGTGGGACCACTCGCGGCAACCGTAACTGGAAGACCGGCGAGGCATTTACCGTGGGCGACGCGACCGATCTCTACGAGGTGGATCGCTGGGGCAAGGGATAT
>JANPJN010000703.1:0-2501 GCA_031425515.1 Acidobacteriota bacterium
CCTGGCGGACGGCACGGGCCGCTGGAAGTACAAGGCGTCGCCGGACGGGATCGGCGAGTCGTCGCCGGCGGTCGCGTCGGGGATGGTGTTCATCGGCGACCTCTCCGGCGTGCTCCATGCCGTGGACGCCGCCACGGGCAAGGTTGTGTGGACCTACAAGACGGCCGGCGAGATCAAGTCGTCGCCGGTCGTGTCCGGCGACACGGTGCTCATCGGGTCGTACGATACGCATCTGTATGCCCTGGCGGCACGGACCGGCAAGCTGCTCTGGAAGGTGCAGACCGCGGGGTACGTGCATGCGACACCGGCGATTGCGGGCGGCGTCGCGTACGTCACCGGATGCGACGAGATCCTCCGGGCGATCCGTGTGACTGACGGCCGCGAGATGTTCACCTTCGCGTCAGGTGCCTACACCGGCGCCTCCCCGGCGATCCTGGACGGGCGGGCGTACTACGGGACGTACGAGAATGCCGTCCTCGGGGTGGACCTGCGCAGGCGCAGGGTGGCGTGGACCTATCGGCATCCCTCCCTGCACTTCCCCTTCTACTCCTCGGCGGCACTGTCGGGCGGACGGGTCTTCGTCGGCGGCCGTGACAAGATGCTGCACGCGCTCGACGCGGCCACCGGCCGGGAGGTCTGGTCCGCGCGCACGGCCGCGCGCATCGATTCGTCGCCCGCCGTCGCCTCCGGGCGCGTGTATGTGGGATCGAGCGACGGCAAGCTGCATGTTTTCGACGCCGCGACGGGATCGGCCGTGCAGCAGTTCGAGGCCGGCGGGGCTGTCACCGCGTCTCCGGCGATTGCGGGAGGACGGCTCGTCATCGGGTCGCAGAATGGCCGGCTGTTCGGCCTGGGAGGGTGATGGACGCCTTGCTTCAGGACATCCGGTTCGCGGTCCGGCAGCTCGCCGCGCGCCGCGGCTTCACCGCGATCGTCATTCTCACGTTGACGCTCGGCACGGGGGCCACCACCACGTGCTTCTCGCTGCTGAGCGCCTTTGCGCTGAGACCCCTGCCCTTCGCCGATCCGGATCGGCTCGTCTCGCTGCAGCTCAGTGACGGGACCGGGAGAGGCGCCGCGCTCACGGCCGACACCCTGCGTCCGCTGCTCGTCGCACCTGACCCCTTCTCCGCCGTCGTAGCCTACTCGGCGCGGCCGGCCACCGTCGCGGGAACGGGCGCGGCCGAGCGCGTCATGGCGACGGAGATCGACGGAGACCTCTTCGGCCTGCTGGGCGTTCCGCTCCCGCGCGGCCGACTCACCGATGATCCCACGGCAGCACCCGGCGTCGTCGTCAGCCAGGCGCTGTGGGCGCGGCGCTTCGGATCGGACCCCGGCGCGATCGGCCAGCCGCTGACGATCGACGGCGCACAGTACGTCGTGACCGGAATCGCCGGGCCGCATTTCAGCTTTCCCCGTGGTACCGACGTGTGGTTCCCTGCCGCGGCGTGGCAGAGCGACCGGCATCTCGAGGCCGTCGGCCGGCTGCGGCCCGGTGTATCGGAGCAGCAGGCTGGCGCGGCCCTTCGCGCGCTCCCGGTGCCACCGGGCGAGCCCGAGGGCATGTCCGTGCGCGCCGTGTCCCTGCGCGACACCATGATTGCGGGCAAGCACCGCGCGGCCACGTTTGCGCTGCTGGTGGCCTCGAGCCTGGTGCTCGCGCTTGCCTGCGCGAACCTCGCCGGGCTCCTGCTGGCGCACGTGAGCGGGCGGCGGCACGAGATCGCGGTCCGCGGTGCGCTTGGGGCCAGCCGCCTGCGGCTCGTGCGCCAGTTGATGACGGAGAGCCTGATCCTGGCGCTGGCGGGCGGGGCGCTCGGCACGCTGGTCGCGCAGTGGAGCGTGCGGCTCTTCGTCGCGTCGGTCGGTCTCCCGCGCGAGGCGGAATGGCTGGAGTTCGCCGTGGACGGCAGAGTCCTGCTCTTCGCTCTGGGGGCATCGACGCTTGCCGCGCTCGTCTTCGGGGCCCTGCCGGCAATCCGGGGCACGCGTGTGGACATCCGGGCGATGCTGCAGGAGGACACGCGGACCGGCAGCGCCGGGCCGGCCGCCCGCCGTATGCGCGCGGCGCTCATCACCCTCCAGATGGCCGTCTCGCTCAGCCTCGTCGCCGGCGCCGCGTCGGTCGTCATCAGCTCGCTCTCGCTCGACACCATCGAGCCCGGCTTCAACAAGGACCGCATTCTCGCGGTGCGAGCCGCACTCGCCGGCGACCGCTTCGACGCCCCGGGGCCGCGGATGGCGTTTGTCGAGGCAGCACTCGATCGCCTGCGCGGCCTGCCGGGAGTCGCCGATGTCACGGCGGTCAGCCACGTTCCCGTCGGCGACCGCGACGTGCCCTTCGTCGCGTTCGTGCGCCCGGGCTCGGACGCGGCCGCCCCGGCGGACGGCGCACCGTCGGCATCAATTCGCGGAGCCGACGCCGGCTACCTCGCCGTCATGGGGATTCCCCTGCAGTCGGGGCGCGACTTCAGCCGTGGGGAAGCGCGGCAGCCGGAGGC
>JANPJN010000704.1:0-4041 GCA_031425515.1 Acidobacteriota bacterium
CCGTGGACGCGCCGCCGGGCCGCAGGGCGAAGGCGCCGAGCAGGGCCGTCAGGCCGCCCCCCATGAGGGCGATGGCGGTGTTGACGAAGACAACCAGGGCGCGTCGGCGCGCCGGATGCACGGAAGGGTCGGGACACTCAGGCATGGACAGGGGTGGCGACTGCGAAGGACGGGCCAGTCGCGCCGGGCGATATGTTACGGCGTGCTGAGGAAATTTGCGACTCCCCGGCTCCGGCGTGGTTCGGGAATCGTAAGGGCTTTCGCTTCGCGCGGCCGTCAGCGGGGGCGCGCGTCGAGGTACGCCAGGGCCCGCGGGGAGCCGAGCAGGCGCAGCCTCGCGAGCACTTCGGCCAGCGCGGCGCGGTCCGTTTCGCTCTCGGCAATCCGGATGAGCGCCTCGTCGGCCTGGGCGTTGAACAGCCCCACGATGATGGGCCGCTTCAGGTCGGCAGCGGCGTTGCGGTGGCGCGTGTAGAGCGTGACGAGCTGATCGCGCCCGCCCGCCTCCCCCAGGGTGGCGAGGGCGGCGTTGCGGAGCGTCCGGTCGGTCTCCGACTGCGCGATGCGCATGAGCGCGGGGGCGGCATCACGCTGGCCGAGCGAGATGACGACCTGATACTTCACCCGTTCGTTACCGGTGTCGTAGACCTGGAGAAGCTCGGTGGGAATGGCCGGTCCGCCAAGCCGTCCGAGCTCGCGCACCGCGGCCACGCGCACCGGATCGGGTCCGGTCTTCGCCATCTCGACCACCGTCGCCCTGGCCTCGGGACGCCGCGACTGCGCGAGGAGGAAGAGCGCCCGGCGCGCCTCGCCGACGTCCTGTCCGCTCAGCACGATCTCGCGCAGCATCGGAATCACCTTCGCCGCGTCTGTCCGCAGCAGGCTGCCGAGCGCCTGGATGCGCAGGTCGGTATCCGGCATGAAGTGCTCCGGCATCCATGCGGCGGGCGGCAGCGGAGGGGCCGAGGGTGCGGGCGGATGGACGGGCGCCACCGTGCGCGGGCGTGCGATCACGGGCGCGGCAGGGACAGGCCGAGCGGCCGGAGCCGGAGGAACGGCCGGGGCCGGGGGTGCGGGTGGAGGTGGAGGCGGCGCGGCGGTGTACCACAGCACATCGTCTCGCCGCAGACGCTGCGCGATCTCGATGCGCAGCGATCGCGCCGGCCTGACCCACGCGCTCCTGGGGTATTCGCGTTCGAGGCGCTGGATCGTCGCCACTGCCGCCGCGGCGTCACGGGCCTGGCTTTCGCAGTGGGCGAGCCAGAAGAGCACCTCGTCGCGGTTCGCCTCGCGCGGATCGGCGACGGCCGCCCTGAGCTCGACGATCGCGGGATCCCATTGCTCGTCGCCGATGAGATCCTTCGCGTGCCCGAGCCGTTCGGAATCCGGCGCCGCGGCCTGCAGCCCGATCCCGCCGGCGAGGGCCGCCGAGAGCGCCAGTCTTCCGATCCACCTGCCGAAACGCTGATGCAGCATGACGTCCTGTCCGTTGGCGATCATTACAGTCCCGAGGAGCCCACGGCGTCCATCTTCTCGACGAGATCGCGCCGGCGGATGAGACGCTGGATGTGCGTCAGCGAGGCCGGGTCGGTGTCGTCCGTGAACGACGCCTGGAGCAGAACCAGCTCGAGATCGCCCATCACCGCGGCGATCGAGCCGAGGCCGCGATCTTCCGCCGCGAGGCGATAGAGGCGCGTGTCGCTCAGGAGCTCCCCGGCGAGCGCACGCTCGTATCCCCAGTCTGGTCCCGGCCGCCGCGCAGGGTCCTTGGCCGCGAGGCCGAGCACCACGAGCTTCGAGCGTTCGAAATGCTCGCCGGTCAGCGCCGCGAAGTCGGTGTCGTCCTGCTCGTCGCCGGCGTCCGGGGCCGGGATGCCCGGCGTCGCAGTGGCTGATGTCGCGCCAGGCGTTGCCGAGGCGTCGGCGGTCGGCGGTCGGTCAGGAGAGCCCGGGTGTGTCGCGCGCAGCGCCACCAGCAGGCCAAGGGTGACGAGGGCGAGCATCGCGGCGGCGGCAAGCAGCGACCTGACCGACCAGGCGGGCGCAGGACCCCGTCCCTCGCGCGCGAGTCGGGCGTCCAGCCGGCGCATGAAGCCGCTCCAGTCTCCGGCTGGCGGCGCGGCCACGATCGGCCGTGCGGCGAGCGCGTCGCGGATGATCGCGAGGTCGTCGAGCGCGGCACGGCATCCGGCGCACTCCCGCAGATGCGCCTCGACCGCCCTCCGGTCCGCCGACGGCAGATCCTCGTAGAACAGCGCCTCGACCGACCCTGAGTCGCGGAAGGCGCAGGTGGACGTCATACGCGTTCTCCCGTGGTGACCCGCGCGGCGGTCAGGGCGTGCCGGAGCCGGTGGACGGCGGCATGGAGCTGGCGCTTGACCGTCCCTTCCGCCAGACCGAGCGCGGCGGCGATGTCGGTCAGTTTCAGCCCCTCGTGGTGGCGCATGACGAACACCGTACGCTGGCCCGGAGGGAGTCTCTGAATCTCCGACTGCAGGACGTCGCCCAGCTCGCCTGCGTAGGCGCGTGCCTCCGGCCCGGGCGCCGCTTCCGGCGTGTCGTGCATTTTCTGCTCGGCCTCCGCGCCAAATGGACGGACCCCGGCGGCGATGTGTCGGCGTCGATGGTCGATGCAGGCGTTCATCACAATCCGGTACAGCCAGGAGCTCAACTGCGCGTCGTGGCGAAAGCGATCCAGCGAGCGATACACCTTGACGAAGACATCCTGGGCAATGTCTTCCGCATCGTAGTGATTGCCGGCGAACTGATACGCCACCCGGTACACCATGGAGCGGTGCCGCTCGACGAGCTCCTGGAAGGCGGACGCGTCGCCGGCCGCGGCGCGGGCGACGAGCGCCGACTCAGGCGACGACATCGATGGCGATTCTCCGCCGGGCCGTGCGTCTCGACGCCATGTCATGCATATGACGCACACGCGCTCCGCGAGGTTGATCGGGACGATTCATCCCGGGGCGAAGGCAGCCATTTTGCACGAAACACACGTCTAACACTCCGGGCGCCAGTGCCCGTGCATCCATCATCGTTCAGGAGGCCGCATGCCGTCGTTCGTCCGTACCCTTCGTGTTCTCGCCGCCGCCGGGGCCCTCTCGGCCCTGCCGGCCCTTGCATCCGCGCAGTCGGCCATCGAGCCCGACACCATCTCGGTGACCCCGTTTCTGAGCTCGGCATTCGGCACGTCGGCCGACCTGGGGTCGAGCCTCGGACTGGGCGTGGCGGTGGCATACGACCTCACGACGCGGCTGGGCGTCGAGGGTGAGCTCGGGCACGTCTTCGACGTGTTCGGCGACAGCGCGAACGTGGATCTCGCCCTGACCAACGTCCACGGCAACGTCGTCTACCACTTCCCCGTGCCGCGAGTGACGCCGTATGCGACGTTCGGGGTCGGCATCGAACGGGCGTCGGTCGACGTCAAAGTGCCGGATCCGGCGGCGCTCTATCCGGCGTCGAGCACCGAGGTCGGCTACAACTTCGGCGGCGGCGTGAAGTATCCGCTGACCGAGCTCTTCGTGCTCCGCGCGGACCTGCGGCGGTTCCAGTCCACGGATCTCGCGCCGGATTACTGGCGGGTCTACGGCGGTCTGTCGTGGTGGATCAAGCGTTAGTCGAGGTGGAACCTCAGCGGCACGCGACAGACGAGGCTGCTGCCACGCCTCGGCGTGCAACTCGCCTGGACTAGCTCAGGCGTCGGTTCGGCGTCGGTTCGGCGTCGCATCGGCGCCGCTCCGGCTCCGTCCCGCGCTATACTGGTGGGATGCCTGCAGGCTTGAAAACGGCTCCTACGGTCGCCAACCCGCTCCGGCGCAACGTGGCCATCATTGCGCACGTTGATCACGGCAAGACCACGCTCGTGGACGCCCTGCTCCACCAGAGCGGCATTTTCCGCGCCAACGAGCGGGTCGCCGAGCGGGCGATGGACAACACCGACTTGGAACGCGAGCGCGGCATCACCATCCTCGCCAAGAACACGGCGGTCCACTACAAGGACGTCCTCATCAATATCGTGGACACCCCGGGCCACGC
>JANPJN010000705.1:0-4002 GCA_031425515.1 Acidobacteriota bacterium
CGCCAGGATCCGCACGCGCGAGGGCTACTACGCGAACCTGAAAAAGGGCGGCTGACGTACCTGTGGTACGATTTTCAGTTCGAGATGTCCTCCAAATACGATCAATTCAAGCTGGTCACCGACTTCGCGATGCAGGGGGACCAGGCGCACGCGATAGACGAGCTCGTCGCGGGGCTCGACCGCGGCGATCCCGCGCAGGTGCTCCTGGGAGTCACCGGCTCGGGCAAGACGTTCACGCTGGCCCAGTGCATCGCGCGGGTGAACCGTCCCACCCTCGTGATGGCGCACAACAAAACACTCGCCGCCCAGCTCTACCAGGAGTTCCGGCGGTTCTTCCCTGAGAACGCGGTCGAATATTTCGTCAGCTACTACGATTACTACCAGCCGGAGGCCTACGTCCCTACGACCGACTCCTATATAGAAAAGGAGGCGATGATCAACGACGAGATCGACCGGATGCGCCTGTCGGCCACCCGGTCCCTCTTCGAGCGCCGGGACGTCATCATTGTCGCAAGCGTCTCATGCATCTACGGGCTGGGGTCTCCCGAGGCGTACTACGGCATGCTGCTGCCGCTCGAGCGCGGGCAGCGCATCGATCGCGAGCAGATTCTCCGGAAGCTCGTCGAGATCCAGTACGAACGGAACGACCACGAGTTCGGGCGCGGCGTCTTCCGCGTGCGAGGCGACATCATCGAAGTGCAGCCGTCGTACGAGGACACGGCGCTGCGCATCGAGCTCTTTGGCGACGAGATCGACGACCTCGTCACGTTCGACCCGCTGACCGGCAAGACCCTGCGGAAGCACGACAAGATTGCCATCTTTCCGAAGACCCACTTCGTCACGTCGCGGGACCGTACGAAGGCGGCCGTCGAGAGCATCCGCGCCGAGCTCACGTGGTACCGCACGCAGCTCGAGTCGGAAGGGAAGGTGCTCGAAGCGCACCGGCTGCATCAGCGGACCATGTTCGATCTGGAGATGATCAAGGAGATCGGCTACTGCCACGGGATCGAGAACTACTCGCGGCACCTGACCGGCCGCGGCCCCGGCGATCCGCCGCCGACGCTGCTCGACTATCTCCCGCCCGACGCGATCGTGATGGTGGACGAGAGCCACCAGTCCGTGCCCCAGGTGCGCGGCATGTACCACGGCGATCGCTCGCGCAAGGAGGTGCTCGTCGCCTACGGCTTCCGTCTGCCGTCGGCGCTCGACAACCGGCCGCTGAACTTCGAGGAGTGGGAAGGGCGGGTGAACCAGTTGCTGTTCGTGTCGGCCACGCCGGGTCCCTACGAGCTGCACCGCGCGGGCGGCGCGGTGGTCGAGCAGATCATCCGGCCGACCGGCCTCGTGGATCCGCCCATCGACATCCGGCCGGTCCGGGGCCAGGTAGACGATTTGCTCGCCGAGATCCGCGACCGGGCCGCCCGCCGGGAGCGCGTGCTCGTCACGACGCTCACCAAGCGCATGGCCGAAGACCTGACGCAGTACTATCAGGAGCTGGGCGTCCGCGTGCGGTACCTGCACTCGGACATCGACACCCTCGAGCGGATCCAGATCCTGCGGGATCTGCGTCGCGGCGAATTCGACGTGCTCGTCGGGATCAACCTGCTGCGGGAAGGGCTGGACCTCCCGGAGGTCTCGCTCGTCGCCATTCTCGACGCGGACAAGGAAGGTTTTCTTCGCTCGAGCGGGTCGCTTATCCAGACCATCGGCCGGGCGGCGAGGAACATCAACGGACGGGCCATCATGTACGCGGACAGGATGACGGACTCGATGAAGCTGGCGATCAGTGAAACGGATCGGCGCCGCACCATTCAGGAGGCCTACAATCTCGAGCACGGCATCACGCCGGCCTCCATCGTCAAGAGCATCGACGAGGTGATGTCGAGCGTCTACGAACGGGACTACGTCACGATTCCAGCGTCCGGAGACGATGAGCTGTTCACGAGCCATTCCGAGCTCGACGCGGCCATCGCGGATCTGCAGGTGCAGATGAAGTCCGCCGCGGCCAACCTCGAGTTCGAGAAGGCGGCCGCACTGCGGGACCGCGTGAAGAAGCTGCGGTCGCGCGAGCTGGGCCTCGCCGGGGGCGCCCGTTGACGGGGCTCGAAGCCTGGATCAAGGCGTCGCTGCTCGAGCTGCAGGAATACCTGGTGATGGTCGGCAAGGCCGCCCGCAGCAGCGTGACGCGGCCGTTCTATTACCGCGACCTCGTCGAGCAGTTCGAAATCATCGGGGTCGGGTCGCTGACGGTCGTCCTGCTGACCGGCATGTTCACCGGGATGGTGCTCGCGCTCCAGTCCGGGCTCACGCTGGACAAGTTCGGCGCGCGCTCGATGGTGGGCAACCTCGTGAGCGCGTCGATGGTCAAGGAGCTCGGTCCGGTGCTGACCGCGCTCATGGTGGCGGGGCGGGTCGGGTCCGGCATCGCCGCGGAGCTCGGCTCGATGATGGTCACGGACCAGATCGCCGCGCTGCGGGCACTCGGGACCGATCCCATCCGCAAGCTGGTGCTGCCGCGCATCCTGGCCGGCGTCGTGATGGTGCCGCTTCTCACGTGCGTGTCGGTCGCGGTCGGGCTCCTCGGCGCGTGGATCATCACCACGACACAGCTCAAGGTGGCCTCGAGCGTCTACTGGAACTCGGTCGTGATGGGGCTCTACATCCAGGACGTCTGGATGGGTATCATCAAGCCGTTCTTCCTCGGCTTCGCCATCGTCAGCATCGGGTGCCACGTCGGGCTGCGGACGGCGGGGGGGACGCAGGGCGTCGGACGGGCGACGACCAACGCAGTCGTGGCGAGCTCCGTGGCCGTGCTCGTCGTGAACTTTCTCGTCACGAAGCTGCTCATCGTGCTCATGTACTGACGCCGGTCCTGATGGTCATGCAACGCGAACAACGCTCGCCGCTGCTCGAGGAGGCGCTCGCCCACGGCGGTCCCATCGTCGTCTTCGACCATGTCTCGCTCGCGTTCGATGAGAAGGAGATTCTCAACGACATCAGCTTCACGCTGCAGACGGGGCATACCAAGATCTTCCTCGGCGCGAGCGGCGCGGGGAAGTCCACGATCCTGCGGCTGATCCTGGGCCTGCTGAAGCCGGACGCGGGGCAGATCATCGTCAACGGCGAGCGCGTGGACGACATGAGCGAGGATCATCTGATGCAGGTGCGCGGCGATCTCGGCATGGTGTTCCAGGAGGGCGCGCTGTTCGACTCGCTCACCGTCCGCGAAAACGTCGGGTACAAGCTGTTCGAGAAATCGAAGGTGGCGTACGACCTCGCGAACAGGCGCGTGGAAGAGGTCCTCGGCTTCGTCGGTCTGTCGGAGTTCATCGACCGCAAGCCCTCGGAGCTCTCGGGCGGGCAGCGACGCCGTGTCGCGATCGCGCGCGCCATGGCGGCCAAGCCGCGCATCCTCCTCTACGACGAGCCCACCACGGGGCTCGACCCCATCACGGCGATCACTATCGACGAGGAGATCATCAAACTGCGCGACCTCGAGAACGTCAGCTCCATCGTCGTCACGCACCAGCTGCGCGACGCGTTCTTCGTCGCGGAGCACGAGGCGCTGCGCGAGAACGGCAGGATGCACTTCGAGAAGGCGGACGGCCGCAAGGCCGACGAGGCGGAGTTCATCATGCTGAAGGAGGGGCGCATCGCCTTCGAGGGGAATGCCTCCGAGCTTCGCGCCGCGGCCAAGTCGGATCCGTACATCAACGCGTTTTTATCGTAAGGCTCACCACCATATGGCTCGCACACGCTCACTCGCCTGGTCGCAGCTGAAAATCGGCATTGTCGGTGTGGCGGCGATCGCGCTCGCCATCACTCTGATCCTCGCCGTGGGGGGGCAGGGGGGCTTCTCATGGGAGCGGTATGCCCTCAAGACGAAGTTCACCGACATCAAGGGGCTCAAGTCCGGCGCCGTGGTGCGGGTCGCGGGTGTCGACGTCGGCAAGGTGACCGAAATCGCCTTCGTCGGGGCGGAGGTCGAGATCACGCTCGAGG
>JANPJN010000706.1:0-4125 GCA_031425515.1 Acidobacteriota bacterium
GCGGCGACCGCGACTCCCAACAGGCCTCCCCCGACCGCGTCGGTGGCCCAGTGACGATCGAGAACGAGGCGGCCGACTGCTGACGAGGTCGCCAGGATGGCGGCGACGGCAAACGCGGGAGCCGTCGGGGTGATCTTCTCCCTCGCCAGTACGTAAGCGCTGGCGAACGCGACCGCCGTCGTCTCCATGGCGTGGCCGCTCGGAAAGCTGGGTTTGCGGCTCGAATGTTCGGGATGGCCGGGAGGCACCACCCGGATGTGCAGCGTGAGCGTCACCAGACGGTTGAGAAATTCGGAGGTCACGGACGCCAGGACTGGCACCGCGGCACGCGGGCCAAGTCCACGACGCTCCAAAGCGAGCGCGATGCCGCACGCGACGGGAAAGTGGAGGTATTCCTTCCCCAGAGGTCCCGATGCCTTGGCGGCCGCATCGCCGGCAGGCGCACGGGCCGCCTGAACCTCGTCGCGCGCCTCGTTGTCGATCCCTTCCGTTCGCCGTCGAGCCACGAGGGTCGCCGTATACGCAAATCCGAGGAGCGCCGCGGCGCTGACGATGAGAAGGGACGAGGGTGCCGTGTGTCGCATGAGCCGTGTGGCTGCCAGTCGCGTGCCACCGGGCTCAACGCCTCAGGGCTTGACGGCGACTGTCAGCGCTTCATTCAGCACAGCGGCCCAGGTCGCGTAGCCTCGGCTGTTCGGGTGGAACCGATCGGCGTCGAACAGGGTGCGATCGCGGCGGAACAGCGGGCCCGTCCGCTCGGCGATGGGTGCGAAAACGAGGTTCAATTTACGGGCCTCGGCGACGAACATCCGGTTCACCATCCGGGTGCGCAGGCTGGCGACCCACCGGAGCCCCCACGGAATCCTCGGCGGGCTGCCCATATCCGGCGCGCCGGTCACGACGATGCGCACCGCGGGGTTGGCCGCGCGGAGGCGACCGACCGCGTCCCGGAGTCGCCGGCGCATGGAGGGGATCGGCGTCAGGTGCGTGACATCGTTGGCTCCGGCCGAGATCAGGACCAGATCCGGGCGGAAGGCTTCCGCCTCCGGCATCTGTTGCTCGACCACGTCTCGCATCCGGGCGCCGGATACCCCGAGGTTGCGCATCGTGACCCGTCGCGTGAGAGCCAGGTGCCGTGCGGTGAGTACGGCGATGCCGTCGTCGGCGGCCGCCCCCACCCCCGCGGCGGTGCTGTCGCCGAGCACCACGTAACGGACGAGCTCTCCGGATGTGCCGAGCGACAGGGGAGGCGTCCCCTGAAGCTGGAGCGTGGCGAGCAGAAGGGCCGGCATCATGTCCACGCTCGCGTGGAAGCAAGAAGGCGGCCCCGGCGGAAGCCCGCGGCGAAAACCCGCGACAGGGCCGCTCAAGACGTTGCCCACAGAAACCACGCATGATACTGATGCCGCACCATGACGTGCCCTGCTTGTGACCATCGCTGCCCCCTGCAGCGAACCCGCCGGACGCCGGAGGCGTCGTGACGTTCGATCTCGGCGCCAGCCTCGCCGTCCTCGAGCGCACCCCTGCCGTCCTCGAGGCATGGCTGTCGGATCTGCCAGAGCCCTGGACGACGGGCAATGAAGGTGCGGAAACCTGGAGCCCGTTCGACGTCGTGGGCCATTTGATCGACGGTGAGCAGACGGACTGGATGGTGCGCCTGCACGTCATACTGAGTCCGGACGCCGATCGCCGCTTCGAACCGTTCGACCGGTTTCGCCATCTCACCCGCAATCGCGGGCGCGCGCTCCCGGAGCTCCTGGCCGAGTTCCGCGCACTGCGGGAGCAGAATCTGCGCGAGCTGCGGGGCCTGCACCTGACTGGCTCCCAACTCCTGCGTACCGGCGAACATCCCGCCTTCGGCAGCGTCACGCTGGAGCAGCTCCTGGCTACCTGGGTCGTGCACGACCTGGGGCACCTCGCGCAGATCGCACGGGTGATGGCAAAGCAGTATGGCGATGCCGTGGGGCCCTGGGAGGCCTATCTCTCCATACTCAGCCGGTAAGCAGGGGGGACGATGAAGGCACGGCCACCGCGCATCGCGGGGCTACGTCTGAGGCCGCAGCGTCTTCATGGCGCGAGTCCAGGCCACGAGCTGGTCGAGCATGGCGTTGACGGACTGGGTCTGGCGCTCGGCAGGCTTGAACACGCTGTAGTGCTCGAAGTCGGTCGCGAGCGACAGCAGCACCTGCGCCCGCACGTGCGCGATCTGCACCTCCGAGAGGATCCCGCGCAGGTGCTCCACGGCGCGCGCGCCGCCCGAGCCGCCATAGCTCACAAAGCCGGCGGCCTTGTTGTTCCACTCGGCGTAGAGAAAATCAATCGCGTTCTTCAATGCGCCCGACGTGCTGTGATTGTATTCAGGGGTGACGAACACGAAGCCGTCGCACGCGGCAATCGCGGCGGCCCACCGGAGGGTGTGCTCCTGCGAGTATTGACCCCTCGAGGGTGGGACGGGCTCGTCGAACATCGGCAGATGGTAGTCGGCGATGTCGAGCACGGTGTAGTCGGCATCGCTCCGGCTGGACGCAATTCCATGCACCCAGCGCGCGACGGCGTCGCTCTTGCGGCCCGGCCGGGTACTGCCCACAATGATCGCGATTTTCAGCATGTGTGTTTTTTCTGAACGAACGCGCGCGTCTGTCCGCGCACTGATGAAATCCACCCAGCGGACGGGTGGGGTGATGCGGGTCCGGATGCAACCGGTCGGCCATGTTGGCGGCAGCGGGACGGCCCCGCTCAGGCGTGCGCACCCGGGTGCGCGAGAGGTCAGGAATGGCGATGTGGATAACAGAGCTCTGGCGCTACCCCGTGAAATCGATGGCGGGCGAACGGCTCGATCGCGCAACCTTCACGGCCGACGGCATCGCCGGCGACCGCGTCGTGCAGGTGCAGAATGCCGTCGGTCGCACGATCACGGCGCGCACCCATCCTGGCCTTCTCCAGTTTCGCGCGACCCTCGATGCGTCGGGGGAGCCCCAGGTTGACGGCCGGCCGTGGACCAACCCTCAGGTGCTGACCGCCGTGCGGGCGATCGCCGGGGCTGACGCGCGCTTCGTCCGCGACGACAACGTCGATCGCTTCGACATCCTCCCCCTGCTGGTCGCGACCGACGGCGCCATCGCCGCGTTCGGCCGCGACGGCCGTCGGCTCCGCCCCAACCTGGTCGTCGGAGGCATCGAAGGGCTGATGGAGCGGCAGTGGGAGCGCGGGCGGCTCATCATCGGCGATGTCGAGATCGCAATTGCCGACCTGCGAGGCCGATGTGTGATGACGACGTTCGACCCGGACACCCTGGCCCAGGACCCGGCCGTCCTGCGCGACATCGTCAAGCGGTTCGGCGGGAAGCTTGCGCTGAATGCGGCAGTGGCCCGCGGCGGCGAGATCCACGTCGGACAGCAGGTTCGCTTCGTCCCCCGCGGCACCGCCCGGCGATCGGACGGCTGAAACCGGTCAGGGTTGAACGATCGTGACCTGCTCGAACGTCGCGGTCGCCCGCGTCGTGGTCGAGTGGCTCGAGACGGCCAGGCCAATCAGCACGTCCGCCGGTAGCGCAATGGTGGACGTGCCGACCAGCGACCAGTCCACGCCGTTGGGCGACTGATAGGCCGTAACGATCGTGCCCGCGCGAGTGAGCTTGACCCAGTAGGGGGCCTTCACCGCGGCCCCCGTGGTGCCCGCCGACGTGCCCCCCGCCATCGACCGCCGCTGGAAGTTGTTGCTCTTCCCCGGGGTCACCATCATCATCGCGTGCGCCGATCCAGGCGTGAGGTCCGCTCGAACCATGACGCCGGCCTTGACCCAGGCGTTCGTGTTCTGCACCGACGCGACACGCGCCACGATCTCGCCGTCGCCGCTCAGCGGCCGATAGACATACTGGAACGCATCGGCGGTTCCCCAGATATCCGCCCCCGCCCCCGTCACGGCGTAACTGCTGGTCTCGGCGTAGAACGTGCCGCTCCCCGACAGCCCCACAGCGCCGACATCCGCCGCTTGCCACGGAGCGGAGACAGGCGTGCCGGTCCCTCCGCCCGCGCCACTCGATACCGTCAGGGCTACCGCGCTCCCTGGAATGACGTTCACTCCTGCCGCCGGGCTCTGCGCAATCACATTCCCGGCCGCGACGGT
>JANPJN010000707.1:0-4978 GCA_031425515.1 Acidobacteriota bacterium
TCCAGGCGACTACGGCGCCAACCGACTGAACCCGAACCTCAATCTCAAGCCAGGCATGCGCATCACACTGACGGTCCGGGCTCTCCCGCGAGAGGGCAAGTAGGATCGATTCAGAAGGCCAGGCCGGGCACGCCGAGGCCCCCCACGCGACGCGCGAAGTCGGCGTGCGGGGCGCTTTTAGTCGCAGGGACAAAGGCCTACGGTACCCTCGTCCGACACGCTTCCACAGCACTCAGGTCCGGACCGCCCGCTCGGAAGCAGCAAAAAATGAACAGCTAACCTCTCCTGCCGCGCCTTTGATCAGAAGAAGCGATCCGATCTCAGGCTACTGGTGCGGGACTTGCTCGCGGGGTAGCTCACAATCAGCGCGAGAGCAAGCGTGGGCCTTGCGGCAGATATCACTCGTCGAGGAGGTTGAATGCGGAAGTTCACTGCGGTCGCATGTCTGGCGCTCGGCTTGACCATTCCCAACGTCGCCACCGCGGCCCCTATCGGGCCGGTGGGGTGCGTCGCGGGACTGACCTGCGACATTTCGATTGACGACGTGACCGGCTACACCCTGCTGGACAACGCCACCGCGGTGCTCGGCTTCTCGCCGGGTTGGCTGGTCGGCTACACGTTCCTCCTCAACGCGGGTGCGAACACGGCGGACGGCATCGTGGCGTCCGAAGTCGCGCAGGCTCTCGTCATCGGGGCCGATAGCATCGAACTCTACACGTCGCTGTTCGGCGGCTTCTCCACCATCGTGAGCAATGCCCTTGGCGGCGTCGGAATCGGGGGCACTTCTCTGTCGCTCGGCCAGATCGTCGGCACGCCCGTGTTCGACGGCGTGGACCAGCTGAACGGCGTGGGCACGTTCGTCACGGCGCCGGTCGTCACGATGGCGATCAACTGGGGCGATGCCGCCGCCGGTGGTGCGGACGTGCTGAGGGTGACCACCGTCGGGAACGGCCCTCCAACCGATCCCGGGCCGGCGCCGGTGCCGGAACCGGGCTCGATCACGCTCCTGGCGCTCGGCGGAGCGCTCGCGTTCATGACGGTCCGTCGCCGCCAGCGGGCAGGTCGGATTCAGTAAACCCGGTCGGTTGACGGCGCACATCTGATCGACGGAATCCGCAGGAGGCCTGGTCTGCCTGCGGATTCTTTCGTACAGCCGTCAGCCCGGGACTTGCGCATGGCCAGATCTCGCGCGGCACGGCAGCGCCCCCACGGAATCGGCCGCACCCGGCCCCCGCTCCACCCCACGAGGGCACTCGCGCTCCCGCTGGCCTTCACGACTGCGCTCGCGGCGATGTCACGGCTGCCCGCCGTGCATGGGCAGCGCATGCTGGCGTGGTCAATCCTGGGGGCCGCCGGCATCCTCCTGATGGCCCTCGCGGTTCTCCGGCTCCGTGCAAACGGGCGGACATTCGCGATCGACGTCCAGCTCCGTCCACAGCACTACCTCCAGGCCTGCGCCCAGGGGACCGTGTTGCTGTACTGGGGCTACTACTGGCCGCCTGTCTACGCCGCCATTCCACTGATCGTCGCGCAGCTGCTCTTCGCATACGCCTTCGACATGCTGCTGGCGTGGTCCCGCCGGGACACGTACACGCTCGGCTTCGCACCCTTCCCCGTCATCTTCAGCATCAATCTCTTTCTCTGGTTCAGAGCCGACTGGTTCTACCTGCAGTTCCTCATGATCGCCGTGGGCTTCGCGGCCAAGGATCTGATCCGGTGGGAGCGGGACGGCAGGCGCACCCACATCTTCAATCCGTCGTCCTTTCCACTTGGGGTGTTCTCCATCGGGCTGCTGCTGACGGGCACGACCTCGATGACGTGGGGCGTCGAGATCGCGCGCACCCAGTTCAACCCACCGCACATCTACGTGCTCCTGTTCCTCATCGGCCTGCCAGGCCAGCTGCTGTTCGGCGTCACGACCATGACGATGTCGGCGGTCCTGACGACCTACGGGTTCGGCCTCGCGTACTTCGCGCTCACAGGGACGTACTTCTTCATCGACTCCTACATCCCGGTGGCGGTCTTCCTCGGGATGCACCTGCTCTTCACCGATCCCTCCACCTCTCCACGCACGGAGATCGGTCGCATCGTCTTTGGCGTGATCTACGGGTTGAGCAACGTGGTGCTCTACGCCGTCCTCGGGCGGCTCGGGCTCCCCACGTTCTACGACAAGCTGTTGCCGGTCCCTCTGATGAATCTGTCGGTCCGCTTCATCGATCGGATGGCGCCGCGGATGCTGCACGCGCTGAACCCCGCAAGGCTGGGCGCGGCGCTGGCGCCGAGACGACGGAACCTGATGTACGTGACGGTCTGGACCGCGGCGTTCGTCTCGATGTCGGCGGCCGAGGGCGTAGGTGACCATCACCCTGGTCACGCGGTGCCGTTCTGGCAGCGGGCCTGCGCGGAGAACAGACACGACGCATGCGCCACGCTCGGCCAGATTGCCGACATCTACTGCCAGGATGGTTCGGGGTGGGCGTGCAACGAAGCGGGCGTCCTCAGAGCGGAGGGACGGGTCGATCCCGCGGAGACTGCGGCAGCCAGGTTTGCGCACGCGTGTTCTCTCGGAAACGCGATCGGCTGCCAGAACTCCGTGAGACCGGCGGGAGTCGCGCCGCGCCGGAGCTCGCCACGTCTCGCCGACTACCCCGTCGTGCTGCGGTACGGCAAAGGGCCGCTCCCCGATCGCACCCCGTTCGAGCTGCACACCCGTGCGTGCGGGCAGGGCTGGCTCGACGGATGCGAGGGTGTGGCGATTGCGCACCTTCGCGGGGACGGCGTGCCGCGGGATCCCGGCAAGGCGGCCGAGTTCTTCGAGACGGCGTGCCGTGGAGGCTTGCCGACAGGCTGCGCCAACGTCGGCTTCATGTACTACTCCGCCGACGGCGTGCCGAAGGATGAGGCCAGGGGGGTCGCCCACCTCAGGCAGGCGTGCGACATGGGGCATCCCGATGCGTGTCGCTGGCTGGCCGACGTCCGACCAGCGGCCGTTCCCGCGGCGGAGCGCGTTCCGCTCCAGTGATGAGATCCGCGCCTCGCCGGTCTCTCTGACTATTCCCCGTTCGTGGCTGACGGCGTCAGAACGACCCCGTCAGGGGCGCGGACCGCGCGACCAGCGGCGCCAGCGCCGCCGCCACAATCATCGCCGCGGCATGCACGGGCGCAGCCTGCTCCAGGCCGTCCGGCACTTCGATCGCCAGAACGCCGGCGCACCCATCGGGCTGCATGAGCGGTACGACCAGTGCGCCGCTGTTGCGCGCGTTACCCCGGATCGCGCAGGGACGCGCGGAGCGGAAGGCGGCGGCTGTCGCGTTGTCGGCCTCGCGGCTGACCGCAGGCAGCTGCGCCAGCACTTTCTCGGAATAGCCGTGGACAAGGGCGGGCCTGAGCTCTTGGGCGTCCGTGTCCCAGAGCCAGACGATGAGGCCGATGGCGTCCAGGATGCGTGCGGCCTCGGCGAGCAGCGGCGGCAGATCGTCGGCGGTTCTGACGCGGCCAAAGCCGGTGCAGAGATTCGCGACGGCCAGAAAATCCGGGCTCGGCACCGACGCGGGTGCGGCAGCCGCCTGTGCAACCGGCACGGTGACGTCCGCCGAATCGCCAGCCATGGGCGTCGCCGGGTCGTCACCCTGCGGGACGATCGGAACGTCAGCCTGGGCGACGACCGGAACGTCACCCCGCGGGACGACCGGAACGTGCACCTGCCGATCGGCCGGCGCGGCAGCGGTCGGGTCATCCGGAATGCCAGCACCGTCGTCCTGTCGGGTGTCGGCCGTCGGCGCGGGCGAACAGGGGCGCACGGGTGCGTTCGGTCCCGTGTACGCAACCGGTTCCGAACGGGGCGGCGTGACCGGCGCCGGGCCTGCGACGGCTGGCTCCTGCACGGGCCCCCGGCGAAGCTTGGACAGCGAGCCGATCGCCGAGTCCATGATGTGCCGCAGCCTGGTCGGCGGGTTGGCACCCGTCCACGCCCCGTCGGCCGCCGCCGCGTTCGGGGTGGACGATCCGAACAGTTCGTCCGGATCCGGGTACAGCTCCAGGAACTCCCGCACGACATCGTCGGGGTTGAGGCCGATCGCCTGCGCGTAGGCGCGGATGAAGGCACGCCTGTAGATGCCCGACGGCCAGTGCGACACGTCGTCCCGCTCCACGGCTTCGAGCAGCGACGGTTTGATCTTGAGGTCGTCGGCAATCGCGGCGAGCGCGAGCCCTCCCGCTTCACGCCGCGCGCGCAGTCGGGCGCCGAAACTCTCAGGCATCGGAACAGGCCCTTCCCGCAGCAGGACCTGCTGAGCTGTACATCACCACGTCAACAGGATAACTGACGTCCGTGGTGGCACGTCACGTTACCGTGCCCCGGACATTGAAGGCCGGGTCGCGCCACTCTCCCGTCCGCAGGACGGACTCGAGGCGATCCACCGCGTCCCACACGTCCACGAACCGCGTGTAGAGCGGCGCGAACCCGAATCGCAGGATGTCCGGCGCGCGGAAGTCCCCGATCACCCCGCGGGCGATGAGCGCCTGTGTGATCGCATACCCGCCACCTGGATGCGCCAAGGACACCTGGCTGCCGCGATCCCCCGCATCGCGCGGGCTGACGAGCGAGAGATCGTGCCCTCCGCAGCGCGCCTCGACGAGATCGATGAACAGCCCCGTGAGCGCCATCGATTTCCGGCGAATCGCCGGGAGGCCGCCGACGGCCTCGGCGGCAAGCAGCACGTCCACGCCGCATTCGAGCGCCGCCACCGACAGGATGGGCGGCGTGCCGCAGAGGAAGCGCGCGATGCCGGGCGCAGGCTCGTAGCCCGGTGCGAACTCGAACGGAGCCCTGTGGCCGAGCCACCCGGATAGCGGCTGCCGCCAGCCTTCGAGATCCATCCACGCGAGGTGGCGGGGATGCACCCACGCAAACCCAGGCGCGCCGGGGCCGCCGTTCAGGTACTTGTATCCGCAGCCCACGGCAAAATCCGCGGCGTCG
>JANPJN010000708.1:0-1969 GCA_031425515.1 Acidobacteriota bacterium
ACCGCGATCGGCCACACGGGCTTCACCGGTACGTCGCTCTGGATCGACTGGGAGCGGGATTTCTACGTGGTGCTGCTGACCAACCGCGTCTACCCGACCCGGGAGAACACCCGCATCCGGGCGATCCGGCCAGCCTTCCACGATGCCGTCGCCGCGGCGCTGCTGCGCTGACGTTCGGCCCTGCCTGCGCGCCGGTTGGAGCCCGCTCGCGTGCGGCCGGTAATCAGGCGCCGCCCGGACCGCGACCGGAGCCTCGACCGCCGCCTCTCGGCCCCGGTTGGCCGAAGCCACCAGGCTGACCGAATCCGCCTGGCCGTCCGATGCCCCCCGGCTGTCCGGTGCTCCCCGGCTGTCCGATGCCCCCGGGCGCCGCGTTGCCTCCGCGGTTGCCGCGCCCGCGCCCCCCTCCCTGCACACCCGGCATCCCGCGCCCGCCGGCCGCGCCTGGCCGGTTGCTCACGTTCGAGAAGAGGAACGTCCACTCGTTGTAGTGCGTGCCGCCGTGATAGATGCGGATGGAGGTGTCCCGGCTCTTGCTGACGACGCCCATGATGCCGGTGCCGCCGCCCTGCATGCCCGGCTGCGCGCCAGGGCCGCGGCCCTGTGCGCCGAACGCCGCCGGTGGCTGGGCGGAGCGTCCGCCGATGGCCGGCGGCAATCCTGACTGACGTCCGCGCCCGCGTGCGCCACCGTCCTGCTGCGGCTGGCCGCCAATCTGGCCGGCGGCGCCGGCCGCGATGATCTGGAACTCGCCGTCTGTCACCGGGTCTTTGTATTTCTTTCTGAGGAAGCGCTGCTGGACCAGGATGTCGATGCTCGGGGGAAAGTTGCCGGGACCGGCCTTGCGCTGATAGAGGTTCACCGCGCGCGCGTACTGCTCCCCGCGGAAAATCAGTTCCGCTTCCTTTTCGCGCCGCGCTTCGTGGTGCCAGACCGGCATGGCGACCGACATCAGCGTCATCATCACGCCGATGCTGACGAGCAATGCCGCCATGGCGTACCCGCGCTGGCTCTCTTGACCCTCTAAATGCATGAGAGTATTATCCTTAGCGTCTAAATTTATGGTAACACAGCGCCGCTCCTCAGCCGTCCTCGGCCGTGTTGTCGCTCTGGCGCTCCTCGCCGCGGCTTCCGCGTGCGACAAGGTGCCGCTGCTTGCGCCGACCGGCTCGGTCATCTCGCTGTTCCCGGCGGCCAACAGTGTCCCGCTGAACGGCACGGTCGAGATCGTCGTCACCGTGATTGAAAACGGTGTCGCCGCCACCCCGACCCCGACACCGACGCCTGGCACCGGCGGCACGACCACCACCACACCGACCACGACGACCACGACGCGCGCCGGAGCCGGCACGCCGGTGCAGAACGGCACGCTCGTGTCGTTCACGACGACGCTGGGGACCATCGAGCCGCGCGAGGCGCGCACGCAGAACGGTGAAGTGCGGGTGCGGTTCAGCGCGCAGGGGCAGAGCGGGCTGGCGACGATCACCGCATTCTCGGGAGGCGCGTCGGCCAAGCTCGAGAATCTGAAGATTGGCAGTGCCGCGGCCGAGCGCCTGCTCGTCAGTGCGAGCCCGCAGACGCTGGGGCCGTCGGGCGGCACCGCCGTGGTATCGGCGCGCGTCGAGGATACGTCAGGTGCTGGCGTCCCTGGCGTCGTCGTCACCTTCACGAGCGACGCGGGGCAGTTGTCGGCCTCCAGCGCGACGACTGACGCGAACGGCGTCGCGTCGGTCACGCTCAATACGTCGCGGCAGACGAAGGTCACCGCGAACGTCGCCGGCAAGACCGCGGACGTGACCGTCAGCCTGAACCCGCGCACCGGCATCACCATCGCCGGACCGACGACGCCGGTCTCCGCGGGCGTACCTGCGACCTTCACCGTGGGCGTCGGTGCGACGGCGAACATTCGTGACGTGACGGTCGATTTCGGCGACGGCGACCGCCAGTCGCTCGGAGCGCTGAGCGGATC
>JANPJN010000709.1:0-5402 GCA_031425515.1 Acidobacteriota bacterium
CGCCTGCCTGGCGGCCACGGGGGCGGCCGACACCGTGAGCATGGTGTTCAGGAACCTGATCCGGCAGATGGAAACGCCCGACTATCTGCGCGGGCGCATGACCGGGGTGAACATGGTGTTCTTCATGGGCGGCCCGCAGCTGGGCGAGCTCGAGGCGGGTCTGGTGGCGAACTGGCTCGGCCCTGTCGTCTCGGTCGTGACGGGGGGCCTGGGCTGCGTGGCGGCGACGGGCTGGCTCGCGGCGACGACGCCCGCGCTGCGGCGGTATCGGAAGAGCCCGATGGAGGGCAAAGGACCGGCGCAGGGCTCACCGCTGGCGGACGTGCAGCCCCCGGCGAACCCCGAGCCCTGACGTTTCGACCGCTCGCTCAGTCACCAGCGGGCTTCGGGAGGTCGCTGCTCCAACTGGTGTACTCCATGCGCCAGTTGCCGCCCATGTTCCGGAAGACGATCAGGTACTTTCCGCGGTCGCGCCCGGTGCCGACCGTCATCGTGTAGCTGCCCGACTCGTAGGCGATCGGCCCGTGCCCCGCGATGTCGCCGGGTTCCATCTTGATGTCGCTGACCCTGGATGTCAGATCCGAGTAGAAAGACTTCAACGGTTCGCGGCCGCGCAGCAGCGGCGCGTTGGGGGGCATGAAGACCGAGTTGTCGGTGTAGAGCGCGAGAATGCCGTCCACGTTCTTCTCGTTGATGCCCGCCGCCAGATCCGCCGTCGTCTTGCGGATGGCGTCCGTGTCGGCCTTGCCGAACGCCGGGTCCGTCGGTCCGCTGCAGGCGGCCAGGCTCAGCCCGAGCGCCAGTACTACTGCCAGTGACCTCATCACGATTCGCATACAGATCCTTCCCACTTGAGTGACAAACGCTGATCTTCCGCCACGCCCGCGGCGCTGTCAATGACGGAAACTGTAGGATTGCTTTGAGTTTGATCGCCGCAGTCTTTATAATCGCCCGCGAACGTGAGCACACTGAACGTCGTCGTTCTCTACGACCGGTGGGAGGAGCCTGAGGAGGCGGAGACGCCGGCCGGGGAGAAGGCGCCGATCACGCGGACGCTCGACAAGAAGGAAGTCGAAGACGAGGTCGCCGAGACGCTGCGCAAGCTCGGGCACGAGGCGACGCTGCACGTGCTGGACGGATCGGTGAAGAGCCTGCACGCGCTCGCGAAGATTGATTGCGATCTGGTGTTCAACCTGTCGGAATCGTTCGGCGGCAACGACACCGCGGATTACTGCATTGCCGCGTACCTCGAGCTCCTCGAGAAGCGGATTACCGGGTCGGGATCGCACGGGCTGCTGTACGGGCAGGACAAGGCCGTGGCGAAGAAGATCCTCGAGTTCCACGGCATCGACACGCCGGTCTTCGCGCGGTCGTATCGCGGGCGGCTGGATTTCTCGCACGATCTGGAGTTCCCGGTGATCGTGAAGCCGGCGCGCGAGGATGGTTCGATCGGCATCGAGTTCAACGCCGTGGTGTCGTCCATCCGCGAGTTGATGGAGCGGATCGACTGGCTGCACGCCAACTTCGACTCGCCGGTCCTCATCGAAGAGTACGTGGACGGGCGCGAGATGTATGTCGGGGTCATCGGCAACGACAATCCGACGGCATTGCCCGTCATCGAGCTCGACCTCTCCAAGCTGCCCGAGGGGCGCCCGCGCATTGCCGGCGCCGAGGTGAAGTGGGGCATCGGGACGCGCGCGTACCGCGACACGAAGTCCGCCGTCGCCGAGGACCTTCCCGAAGAGACGGCGGCGCTCCTGCAGCAGACCGCCGTGGCTGTGTTCCAGGCGCTGGAGCTGCGGGATTACGCCCGCATCGACATGCGGTTGCGGCCGGACGGGCGGGTCGCGGTCATCGAGGCCAACCCGAACCCGTGGCTCGCGTCCAAGGCGGAGTTCGCGATGGCGGCGCGGAAGTCCGGGCGGAATTACACCCAGCTCATCAGTGAAATCGTGGATCTCGCGATGGGCCGCTACGGGGCAGGGCGCTAGTCACAGCCCGCCAAACCGGCCTCGGTCATTCGGCCGCAACTCCTTTCGATACCGCGCTTAACCCTCACACCGAACTCTGGATTCGCGGCGCGGATCCGGTGTCCGCCCGCTGCCGGACGCACGGCGAAAATGCGCAAAACAGGCCGAATTTGGGCCGTTTTCCATTGCCTGGGAGGAGTGCTTCGGCTATACTCGGAGGACTGCTTGCGCTCGCGCCACCCAGCCTACTCACCTTACTTAGTGGGGGACATGTGACATTTCAGGTCGGTGACAAGGTCATTTACCCAAACCACGGACTCGGCGTCGTTCAGGGCATCGAAATTAAAACCATCCTCGGGACCACCTGCGGGTTCTACCACCTGCGGATGGTTGCCAACGAGACCACGGTTCTGGTGCCCGTGGACAACGTTGACGGCGTCGGTCTCCGGCGCGCGATCAACGACGAAGAAATCGAACGGTTGTTCTCCCTCCTCGGCGACGGCAAAATCGACAATCATCAGAACTGGAAAGGGCGCTTCAAGGACAATTCCGATCGCATGCGGACCGGGTCCATCTACGACGTCGTAGAGGTCCTCAAGAGCCTGACGTTCCTCGCGCGTTCCAAGAACCTCTCGTTCCGCGAGAAGCGCATGCTCGACCGCGCGAAGTTCCTCGTTGTCTCCGAGATTTCGGAAGTCTCTCACGAGATTAGCGCCGCCATCGAAGAGAAGGTGGACCGCGCGCTCGACCGCTGCTTCACCACGAAGAACCGGTCGATCGCCCGCGCGAAGGCCGCCAAGGCGACCGCCACCACCCGCGTGACCGCCCGGCGCACCGCGAAGGCGTCGTAACACACCGCCACTCAGAAGGGACGGCTCCCCGCCGCGAGGGGCCGTCCCTTTCTCGTGCATGATTGCCGCGCTCCGCTCCGTCGCCACCTACCTGATCGTCTCTCTTTACGTCCTCCTGGTCGGCCCCCCGTTCGTGCTGGTCGCGCTGCTCTTCGGCCAGCGGACGCTGCTGTACCGCGTCGCGCACCTCGGCGTCCGCCTCGGCATGGCCGTGAGCGGCATCAGGTGCACGGTCGAGGGGGGCGAACACATCCAGCGCCATCGCGCGGCTGTCTATGCGGTGAATCACGCCAGCAACGTCGAGCCGCCGCTCCTGTTCCATGCGCTGCACGAGCTCTTCCCGCGGCTGCGGATCGTCTACAAGGCCGAATTGCGCAAGCTGCCGGTGCTCACCCAGGCCTTCGATCTCGCCGGGTTCGTGCCGCTGCAGCGCGGCAACCCCGAGCAGAGCCTGCCGGCCATCGAACGCGCCGGCGCGGCCCTGCGCGAGGGCAATTCCTTCCTGATTTTTCCGGAAGGCACGCGCAGCCGGACGGGAGCGCTGCTGCCGTTCAAGAAAGGCGGCTTCGTGATGGCGCTCAAGGGGCAGGCGCCCGTCGTGCCAGTGGCGATTACCGGCGCGCGGCTCGCGATGCGCAAGGGCAGCCTCGTCATCCAGCCGGTCCACGTCCGCGTGACGCTGGGGCCCCCGGTCGAAACCGCCGGCCTGACCCTCGACGACCGCGACACACTCACCGCCACCGTCCGCGCCCGCATCCAGACCCTCCTCGAGGGGGACACTCATCTTTAGCGTAAGTCACTGACTCTACAGGGCAAGTTTCCAACAGGCCCCGGATCGCCGTAGCGCCGTTCCCGAGTTGTGATACATCAGGGGGGTGGACCTCCTCGCAACACTCGGCCGGACGATGGGCTTCTCGTTCGCGGCGGGTATCAACCTCTACGCCACCGTCGCCATCCTCGGCCTCGCGAGCCGCTTCGACTGGGTCGCCCTCCCGCCCCAATTTCAAATCTTCGACCACGATTTCGTGATTGGCGCCGCGCTGGTGCACTACGTCGTCGAGTTCGTGGCGGACAAGATTCCCTGGGTTGATTCGATCTGGGACGCCGTCCACACCGCAATCCGTCCGATCGGCGGCGCCGTCATTGCCGTGACGACGATCGGGGAGGCCAGCCCGGCGATGCAGGGGCTCGTGGCGCTCCTGGGTGGCTCGCTGGCGGCCGGATCGCATTTCACGAAGGCGGGCACGCGCGTGGCGGCCAACACCAGCCCCGAGCCGTTCTCGAACTGGATCCTGAGCATCTCCGAAGACATCTTCGTCGTCGGACTCGGCATGCTCGCCCTCAACTACCCCGTGGCAGCGGCGGCGGTGGTGGCGGTGGCGGTGGTGCTGATGATCGCGTTCGCCGCGTGGATCGCCCGCGCGGTGCGGCGGCGCTGGAGCGGGCCAGGCCCGTCACACGATCTGGATGCTATCCCCCCGTCGTGAAGCGCAGCGTCCACGGCTTGAGCGGCTGGCCGTCGATGGCGACGATCCCGTCCTCGAGCACGATGACGACCGTCTGAAAGCGCCCGAGCGGCTCCTTGAAGCTGACCTCGAGCGAGCGCGTCCCCTCGTTGTAGGTTGACGTTGACGCAGGCGCGGGACCGGCCGGTGCGTTCGGTCCGTCGTAGCGGACGCGGACGCGATTGTCGAAGCTTGCGGCCTTCATGTCGCGCGAGAACTGGATACGCACCCGGCCATCGGGCGGGATCTCGGTGTCGTCGGTGAGCGGCGCACTGAAGATGACGACCGGCGCGGGCTCGCGCGAGGGCGGTGGCGCCGCGATCTCCACCGGCTGGTCGGCGGGGGCCGCCGTCACACGCGCGGACTGCCCGGCCAGCCACACCGAGGAGCCGTCGCGGGTTACCGTGCCGGTGACTTCGAGCCAGCGCCCGGTGTCCACACGCGCCCCGGGATCCAGATCGAAGTCCTTGCCCTTCGGCCGCAGCCCCGTGACCCAGATCGCGCCATCGGCGGACTGCAGGACGAAGTCCCACTTGCCTTTCGATACACCCTGCGGCACGTCGGCGAACAGGTTCCGGCCGCGAAACCGTCCGATGAGCGTGACGGAGCGGCCGTCGAACTGTTCCGGCGCCATCGCGATCCCGCGGATCGTCGGCGCGGACGCGGCCGGACCTGGAATCAGGGTCGCGCCAAGCAGGACGAAAATCTGATCCCGTCCGGGCCACCGACCCTTGTTGGCCGCCTCCACCACGGGACGGAAATCGTAGGACGCAAATCGCTCGTCGCCTTCGAGCATCCGTCCGATATCCCAGAACTCTCCTCTGATCTCTCCTTCGGTCCCGGCCGGAGGCTCACGCCAGAAGATGTAGACGGGCTTCGCGGCGCCATCGAGCTCCGCCAGGCGGTCGGTCTGACGCACGGCGTGGCGCACGACCACGCGCTTGCCGTGGAAGAACACGGGCGCGCCGACGAGTGCGTCCGCGGTCGTCGCGATGCGGTCGGGGGCCTGTGCGCCGGGCGACGCGCACAACAGCACGGCAGCCAGCAGCGGCAGGAGGGCGACGTGCCGCGGCAGG
>JANPJN010000710.1:0-1979 GCA_031425515.1 Acidobacteriota bacterium
CAGGCCATACCCGTCGGCGTAGCTCACGATCGGCAGGAACATGAGGCGGCTCGTGATCCGCCGGAGCGGGGACGGAGGCCCGCCGGTGCCCCCGGCGGAAGCCGACACCACGCCCGGGCGTTCGTGCACGACGAGCACGAGCGCCACGTCGGTCGCGTCGTCCAGCGACCGGAAGCGCTTGCGGACATCCACCGTCTCGAAGCGCCGGCTGGCGCGAAGACGGCGCGTGACGTCGTCCTCGAGCGCGGGTGTGACAGCGTCACCAACGGACACCCCGGCGAGCGCGAGAACCTCTGCATCCGTGAGTGACGCGTTGCCGTGGACCCGGATCTCGCGGACGGTCTCGACCGGCTGCGGAGGGACGATGCGCCGGGGAGGGGGAGACGCGGTCGTCCAACCGGCGTGAACGAATCGGACGCCTCGCGGCCCGGGGGCCGATGCCCGAATGACACGGCGGTCTGGACGTGGCCTGAGGGACGATTCTGTCTTCGGCACCTTGATGATCGTCTTGACCTCGGCCTCCTGGTAGTTGCTGAACGCGCGGTCGTAGGACGCCTCGAAGGAGCCTGCCGCCAGTGTGACGCCCGCCTTGATGGTGATGGCCCGCGGCAGCCAGACGCCCGCAAACGGTTGCCCCATCGTCATTGACGCCCGGATGTCGTCCACGCGCACGAGCCACGCGCCCGGAAGGAAGTCGAGCCAGACGTTGTCGAAGGTGTATTTGACGATCTGATGCTCGCGGGGATCGACCCAGAGCGTGACGAGCGCCGTCTTGTTCATCTTGCGATCGATGTCCCGCCCGCCCGCGTCGTCCCCCTTGCCCTTCATCTCCTTCGGCTGCTTCTCGTCGTCTGACTCGTTGAAGAGGTTCGACGGGTAGTGCTCGATGCGCAGGACCTCGTGGCCTTCGAGCTGCTCCCGGCCGGCCAGGTAGTAGTTGCCGGGCTCGAACTTGAAGTCCATGAAATAGGCTTCCGAGACGAAGCGAGGCTCGGCGCTGCCGCCCACCTGGAGATCAGCGTCCCCCGAGGTCTGTGGCGGCGAAGGTGATGTGGTGGTCGAGGGCGGCTTCGCGGCGCGGCTCTCGGCCCGGCGCTCGGCGCGGGCGCGGTCGCGCCGGATCCAGTCCTCCTCGTACTTCCGGCGCGCGGCTTCGTCTACCGGCACACCGTCGAACCTGAGCGGGCTGCGGACGTGCATGCCGTCGCGGGCGTACCAGGTGAACTCCCGCTTGATGCGCCGCAACGGCCAGCCGCCGGGCCCGAGGACCGCGAAGGCCTCGGACTCGTCCAGGATGTATTGCTTGAGCGCCGCGCGATTGACGTCGCGCCGCGCGAGCACCTTTTCCATGAAGGCGTCGAGGTCGCTCGGCTGCGCGCGGGCGGAGGCTGCCGGGAACGTGATGAGGAGAAGAGCGACGAGGAGGGCGCTCACGGGGGATACTGAACGATACACGTGGCCTCCGGAGGCGGCTGGCGTCCGATTAGACGCCCGGCAGCCCACCGCGGTTCCGTGTAATTTACCGCGATACGATGCGTTTCGTTCTCACGCCGGCCGTGCGGCGCGCCGTTCCGCTCGTGCTTGCTCTGGCCGTCGTGGCCTGGGGCGGCCTCGTCCGCCTGGATGCCCTGGTCCAGCGGTATGGTTCCGTGGAGTCGCCGGGATGGGCGCGGGCACTGACGCACGCCGCGCCTCGCTGGGCGGCGCCGCTTCGCCCCTCCGCGCACCAGTGGCAGCGCATCGCGTCGCCGTATGTGGGCGGGGACCCCATCAACTACCTTCGCTTCGCGCGGGAGATGCGGACGTTCTATCAGCCGCACGTGCGGGAGCCGGTGTTCCTCGCCTGGACGCGGCTCTTCCTCTGGCTGCTGCACGACGCCGATGTGGCCGTGAGCGTGGCGTCGGCGGCCGGATCGACGCTGGCGATTGCCGGCGCGTACCTGCTGGCGTCGGCGCTGGTATCGCCCGCCGCGGGGGTC
>JANPJN010000711.1:0-2308 GCA_031425515.1 Acidobacteriota bacterium
CCCAGCGCCGCGTCGAATGTGCGGTTCGCCGACGTGACCGTTGAGTCGGGTCTTTCCGGCTTCCGACACGTGTCCGGGGGCGCGGAGAAACACTACATCATCGAGGCCACAGGCTCGGGCGTGGCCCTGCTGGACTTCGACGGCGATAGCCGGCTCGACATCTATCTGGTCAACGGTTCGACGCTGGAGCCTCGCGCCGCCGGGGTGCCCCGCGCGGCACTGTTCCGCAACAATGGCGACCGCACGTTCCGTGACGTGACCGTGTCCGCGGGGGTGGCCAACGAGCGATGGGGGCAGGGCGTCTGCGTTGGCGACATCGACAACGACGGGGCCGCCGATCTCTACGTCACCAACTTCGGCCCCAACAGGCTTTTTCGAAACCTCGGCGACGGCCGATTCGTCGATGATGCCGTCCGCTCGGGCGTGGCCGTCGACAGCTGGTCGACAGGCTGCGCCTTTGGCGATTATGACGGCGACGGCTGGCTGGATCTGTACGTAGCCGGCTACGTCGCGTTCGACACCAGGAACCCGCCGCCGTCGCCGGCCCGGCGGCAGCCCGCGCCAGCCGATGCCTCCCGTCCGCCGGCGGGAGGCGGGATGGGCGCGGCGTACTCAGCCGGTGCGGCGTACTGCACCTACCGCGGCCTCCCCGTGATGTGCGGCCCTCGCGGGCTTCGGGGCGCGCCCGATCACCTCTTCCGCAACAACGGCGACGGCACATTCACCGAGACCACACGTCAGGCTGGTGTGAGCGACGCCAAAGGCCTCTATGGATTCGGCGTCGCCTGGTTCGATCTGGACGACGACGGACGCCTGGACCTGCTGGTCGCCAACGACTCCGGACCCAATTACGTCTACCGCAACGTCGGGCATGGGCGGTTCGAGGACATCAGTTATTCGTCCGGCGCGGCGCTCGATGGCAATGGCCGCGAACAGGCCCACATGGGTGTGGCGGTTGGCGACTATGACAACGACGGACGCGCTGACATCCACATCACCAACTTCGCGGACGACTTCAACGTGCTCTATCGCAATCACGACGGCGCCAGCGTCACCGACGTCAGCTTCAGGACCGGCATCGCTCAGCCATCGGTTCCCTTTCTCGGCTGGGGCACGGACTTTTTCGACTACGACAATGACGGGTGGCTTGATCTGCTCGTCGTGAACGGCCACGTCTATCCGGCGGTGGACACGATGCCCTGGAATACCTCCTACGCGCAGCGTGCCCTCCTCTTTCGCAATCTGGAAGGGCGGCGCTTCGAAGAGGTCGGAGCGGCAGCCGGAGACGGCCTGTCCATAGCGAGAGTGTCGCGCGGATCGGCGGTGGGCGATCTCGATAATGATGGAGACGTCGACGTGGTCATCAACAACCTCGACGGTGCGCCCACCGTGGCGCGCAACATCGGGGGGGAATCCGTCGGCCACTGGCTGTCGATTCGACTCGTCGGCGATCCGGACCGGAAATGTCCGCGCGACGCGGTCGGCTCGGTCGTGTTCGTCACCGCCGGCGGCGTACGGCGACGCGGGGAAGTCGCGAGTGGCCGCGGCCAGATATCGCAGTCGGATTTTCGCGTGCACGCCGGCCTCGGCCACGCAACGGCCGTGTCGAAGCTGGAAGTGCGATGGGCCGGCGGCGGCCACGGTGTGTATACCATCGACCGTGTCGACGCGCGTCTCACGATCGATCAGAAGAGCGGCCGCGTCTCGTACGGGCGATAGCCCGGGCAAGTCGGCTGGGGCTTGGGACGGGGAGGTGTGGAAATGCCTGGAACGCTGATCTCACGGCGCGATGCGTTGAAGCTGACGACTGCTGCGCTGATCGTTCCCGGGCCGCGCGCGGCCAGGAAAGTGATCGTCGCCGGGGCGGGCATCGGCGGGTTGAGCTGTGCCTGGGAACTGGTGCGCCAGGGGCACGAGGTGGTCGTGCTCGAGGGTTCTGAGCGCACCGGCGGGCACGTCTTCACGTTTCGCGAGCCGCTCGACGACGGACTGTACGCGGATGCGGGAGCGGAGCACTTCACCCAGCCGGGCTACGAACGCTATTGGTCTTACGTCAACGAATTCCAGCTGGCGCACCGCTACTACCCCCGGAGGGAGCACCTGCTCCGCTTCATCGGGGGCAGGATGTACTCTCCCGAAATGCTGGCCGACCCCAAGGTACTCGAGGGATTCGGCCTGAACCGGCGAGAGGTGGCCTATCTGGCGACGCACCCGTGGCCTGAGCTCGCGTCGCTCTACTATGCGCCCTACGTCGACAGTTTCCGCGACGAGTACCGTCCGTTTGACGCCGGCCTGACTCATCTTGATC
>JANPJN010000712.1:0-5928 GCA_031425515.1 Acidobacteriota bacterium
CGTCGTCAATACCGGCATCTCGGGCAATCGCCTCCTGGGCGACAACAACAGCGGGCTTGCCCGCTTCGCCGCGCATGCCCTCACCGTGCCAGGCGTTCGATGGGTCACGCTGCTCGAAGGGATCAACGACATCACCGCGGCCACGCGGACCCTGCCGCCCGGGTCTCCGCCCCCGCCGGTTTTCACCGCGGACGATCTCATCGCGGCGTACCGGCAGGTCATTGCCGCGGCGCACCTGCACGGCATCAAGGTGATCGGCTGCACGCTGACGCCGTTTGGCGGCTCGAACGTGTTCACCGAGACGGGGGAAGCCATCCGCACAAAGGCCAACGACTGGATCCGCACGAGCGGTGCCTTCGATGCGGTCGTGGATTTCGACGCGGCCACGCGCGACGCGGCCGATCCGACGCGCTTCCGTGCGGAGGCCGACTCGCCCGACCTGCTCCATCCCGGCGACGGGGGCTACCGCCTGATGGCCGAGGCCTTCGAGCTCGCGATCTTCAGGACCGCGCGCTAGTCAGGCCGTCGGAATAGGCTCGGGCTTCGCCGTGGCGGGCTCCGGTTTCACCGCGGCGGACTTCGGGCCGCCAGACGGCGCCAGCTTCAGCCTCGGGAGGATGCGCGTGAGCGTCTCCATCATCTCGCGCACCATGCGCGGCACGCGATCCGATCGCAGGTGCACCCAGCCGGTCTCGCGCACGAGTGTCTGCCCGGCAATCCGCGCGACCCGCAGCGACCCGCCGCGAATCTCGCGCGCGACGGACTGGAACGGCACGATGCTGACCCCGAGTCCCGAGGCGACCATCGACTTGATGATCTCCACGTTCTCGGTCTCCGCGACCACGCGCGGCTTGATGTCGGCGCGGATGAAGAACTCGTCGATGACGCGGCGGGTGTTCGAGCCCCCTTCGAAGAGGATGAAGGGCTGGCGCACGAGCGACTCCGTCGCAATCGGCCTCGGGCTGGCCCCCAGCCGATGCCCCGCCGGCGTGATCAGGAGCAGTTCCTCCCTGATGACCGGCACGGTCGCCAGCGCCTGGTCATCGATCGGCAGGGTGATCAGGCCAAGGTCGGCCGTGCCCGAGCGCAGCTTCCGAAGCAGCCGGGGGGTGCCGCCAGTGATCACCTTGATGTCCACGTCCGGGTGCTGGCGGCGGAACTCCTTCAGCAGCGGCGGAAACACGTAGAGACACACCGTCATGCCGCCGACCAGCCGCAGCGTGCCGCTCAGCGTCTTCTTCGTATCGAGGATGCTGGCGGAGGTGTCGCGAATGTCTTCGAACACGCGGTGGCTGAGCTGCAGCAGCGTCTCGCCGATCGGGGTGATCTGGATCCGGCGGCCGAAGCGGATGAACAGCGGTTCCTTGAACTCCTCCTCGAGGAGGAGGACCTGCCGGCTGATGGCTGATTGCGAGACGTGGAGGCGTGCGCCCGCCGCCGTGAAGGAACCGGTGTCGGCAATCGCCCGCAGTATTTCGAGCTGTCTGAGGTCCATCGGGCCGTATTGTAGCGCCGCGAGGACAGGAACGGGGCCTCCGTACGGAAGCCCCGTTCGGAGACTAGACGCCTGCCGGCTGCTTGTACTTGACCGGTTTCAGGAACGGCATCATCGCGCGCAGTTTCTCGCCCACCTGCTCGATGCGGTGCTGTTCCTCGCTCTTGCGCGTCGCGTTGAACCAGGGACGCCCCTTGCGGTCTTCGTCGATCCAGTTCTTCGCGTAGGTGCCGTCCTGGATCTCGGCCAGCATCTTGCGCATTTCCTTCCGCGTCTCCTCGGTCACGATCCGCGGGCCGCCGGTGTAGTCGCCGTGCTCGGCGGTGTCGCTCACCGAGTACCGCATGTAGTTCAGGCCGCCCTGATACATGAGGTCCACGATCAGCTTCAGCTCGTGCATGCACTCGAAGTAGGCGACCTCGGGCTGATACCCCGCGTCGACGAGCGTATCGAAGCCCGCCTTCACCAGCGCGCTCACGCCGCCGCAGAGGACGGCCTGCTCGCCAAACAGATCGGTCTCGGTCTCTTCCGCGAAGGTCGTCTCGATCACGCCCGCGCGCGTGACCCCAATCCCCTTGCCGTAGGCGAGCGCCACTTCCCGCGCATGGCCGCTCGCGTCCTGGTGGACGGCGAGAAGCGCCGGAGTGCCGGCCCCTTCCTGGTACAACTCGCGCACCCGGTGTCCCGGGGACTTGGGCGCGATCATGGAGACGTCGATGTCGGCCGGCAGGTCGAGCGTGCCGAACCGGACGTTGAAGCCGTGCGCGAACATCAGCGTGTTGCCGGCCTTCAGGTTCGGCTTGATCGCATCGCGGTAGAGCGCCGCCTGGACGGTGTCGGGCACGAGCACCATCACGATATCGGCCCATGCCGTGGCGGTCGCCGGATCGGTCACGGTCAGGCCGTCGGCCTCCGCCTTCGCGCGCGACTTGCTGCCTTCGTGAAGGCCGACCCGGACGTCGACGCCGCTGTCGCGCAGGTTCAGCGCATGCGCATGCCCCTGGGAACCGTACCCGAGCACGGCGACCTTGCGGCCGCGCAGCAGCGTCAGGTCGGCATCAGCGTCGTGATAAATCTTCAGCACCGGAAACCTCTTCTCTCTGAAATGTGAAAGGGCCGCGCGCGGCCGGCCGCGCACGGGAGTCTAGACGGTGTAGGTAACGCCCACGGCCACCGGCATCGCCGCGGCCGACCCGGTCGTCGTGCGCTCGGTGCCGCTGCCCTGGCCGCGCGACATGGCCACCCGGCCGGTCCGCACCATCTCGAGCACGCCGTACGGCCGGAGAACATCGAGGAGCCCGTCGATCTTCGCCTCGGACCCCGCCATCTCGAGCACGACCGACGCCGGCGCGACGTCCACCACCCGCGCGCCGAACACCTCGGCGAGCTGGAGGATCTCCGGCCGGCTCTCGCGGGCCGCCGCGACCTTGATGAGCGCCAGATCGCGGAACACCGCGGGGCGATGGCTGATGTCCTCCACGCTGATCACGTGAATCAGCTTGTAGAGGTGCGCCTGGATCCGCTGCGCGCCGCCGGGATCGGTCTGCACGACGACGGTCATGCGCGAGACCCCGGGCGTCTCGCTGTGGCCCACGGCCAGCGACATGATGTTGAAGTTGCGGCGGCGGAACAGCGACGACACGCGGTTCAGCACGCCGGGCCGGTCTTCGACGTAAACAGCAAAGGTATACATGGTGTCCTGTACTACTCGCTCAGTGGTCCGCGCCGGTTTCGACGATGGGGCTGGGCCTGCGGATCATGGCGTGCAGGTCGGCCCCGGCGGGCACCATCGGATACACGGTGTCTTCCTGTTCCACGCGGAAGTCCACGACCACCGGGCCGCCGTGCGTCCGGGCCGCATCGACCGCGGGGAGCACGCCGGCGCGATTGGTCACGCCGATGCCCTTGATACCGAACGCCTCGGCAAGCTTCACGAAGTCGGGCCCCGTGAGCGGCGTGGCGGCATAGCGGCGCTCGTAGAAGAACTCCTGCCACTGCCGGACCATGCCGAGGTAGCCGTTGTTGATGATGGCCACCTTGATCTCGATGCCGTCCTGCACCGCGGTCGCCAGCTCGCACATGGTCATCTGGAAGCCGCCGTCGCCGACGATCGCCCAGACTTCCGCCTCCGGCCGCGCGCGCTTGGCGCCAATGGCCGCCGGCACCGCGAACCCCATCGTCCCGAGCCCGCCCGAGGTGATGAGCGACCGGGGTGACTCGTGGTGGTAGTACTGCGCTTCCCACATCTGGTGCTGTCCGACGTCGGTGACGACGATCGTGTCGCTCCCGCGCGTCGCGCGCCAGAGGTCGTTGATCACATGCGCCGCATACAGATGCCCATCGTCGGGCAGCGTCTGGATGTCGAGCACGGCGGCGTCCCCCTTGATGCTGCCGATGTGCTTCAGCCAGGCATCCCGGTTGCCCCTGGCGACGGACGGCAGCAGCCGATTGAGGACGTCCATGAGGTCGCCGATGAGGGCGACATCGACCGCGACGTTCTTGTTGATTTCCGACGGGTCGATCTCGATGTGGATCTTGCGGGCGTTCGGCGCGTAGGTCTTGAGGTTGCCCGTGACGCGGTCGTCGAAGCGCATGCCCGCGGCGATCAGGAGATCCGCTTCCTGGATGGCGTGATTCACCCACGCCTCGCCGTGCATGCCCATCATGCCGATATTGAGCGGGTGCGACGCCGGCATGCCGCCGATGCCGAGCAGCGTCTGTGCGACCGGGATCTGGGCGCGCTCGGCGAGCGCGAGCAGCTGCGCCATCGCGCCCGAGATCATCACGCCGTGGCCCGCGAGGATGACCGGGCGCTGCGCCTCGTTCAGCAGCGCGGCGGCCTGCGCGAGTGCGCTCGCCGGGGCCTCGGGCACCGCACGCCACCCGGGCGTGGACGGGGCCGCCGCCTCCCAGTCGAACTCGCACGATGACTGCTGGGCGTCCTTCGTGATGTCAATCAGCACGGGTCCCGGACGGCCGGACTTCGCAATCAGGAAGGCCTCGCGCACGGCCGGCGCCACATCCTCGGCGCGCGTGACGAGGTAGTTGTGCTTGGTGATCGGGAGCGTGATGCCCGTGATGTCGATCTCCTGGAACGCGTCGCTCCCGATCAACCGGCTGCCGACCTGTCCCGTGATGCAGACAATGGGGGAGGAGTCGAGCATGGCGGTGGCGATGCCGGTCACCATGTTCGTCGCGCCCGGGCCCGAGGTCGCAATCGCGACGCCGACCCGCCCGCTCGCGCGTGCATAGCCGTCCGCCATATGGGTGGCGCCCTGCTCGTGCCGGACGAGGATGTGCCGGATCGGGTAGTCCAGCATCGCGTCGTAGGCCGGCAGGATCGCGCCCCCCGGATAGCCGAAGACGTCCGTCACGCCTTCGCGCACCAGGCAATCCCACAGAATCTGCGCACCAGTCAATTTCATAGTCGTTCCTGACCGTCGTGAAGTGGTGGACTGAATATCGGTCACTCTCTCGCCGCGTCTTCCCGCTCCGTCTCAGCCGGTCGTGGCGCCGAGCGCCGCCGACGAGACCAGCCGTGCGTACTTCGCCATCACCCCGGTCGTGAATCGCGGCGGGAGCGGGCGGAACGCCGCCACGCGCGCGGCGATGGTTGCCTCGTCGAGCTCGACCTGCAGCGTTCGCGCGGGCAGGTCGAACACGATCATGTCGCCGTCGTGCACCGCGGCGATGGCGCCTCCCGCGGCGGCTTCTGGCGCGACGTGCCCGGCCATCAGGCCGTGGGTCGCCCCCGAGAACCGGCCATCGGTCACGAGCGCGACGGCATCGCCCAGCCCGGCGCCGACGATGGCGGCGGTGACGCCGAGCATCTCGCGCATGCCCGGGCCGCCCTTCGGCCCTTCCTGGCGGATGACGACGACGTCGCCCGCGGTGATGCGGCCGGCCTGCACCGCTTCGAAGGCGGCCTCTTCCGATTCGAAGACCCGGGCGGGGCCGCGGAAGGTGCCGTAGTCGTGCCCTGCGACCTTCACGACGCAGCCGTCGGGCGCGAGGTTCCCGCGCAGGATGACCAGGCCGCCGCTGGCCTTGAGCGGTGTGTCGAGCGGGCGCACGACCTGCTGGCCGGGGGTCTCCACCGCCGTGTCAGCTTCCTGCCCGATGGTGCGGCCCGTCACTGTCATCGCGGAGGCGTGGAGCGAGCCGGCCTGCTGGAGCCGGCTGGCGACGAGGCGCGTGCCGCCGGCGCGGTGCAGGTCCGTGGCGACGAAGCGGCCGCCCGGTTTCAGATCGGCGTAGAGCGGCGTGCGCGCGCTGACGCGGTCGAAGTCCTCGAGGTTGAGCGGGACCCCCGCTTCGCGCGCGATCGCCATGAGGTGCAGGACCGCGTTGGTCGAGCCGCCCGTGGCGGCGACCGCCGCGATGGCGTTCTCGAGCGAGTCGTGCGTCACGAGCTGCGACGGCCGGACGTTGCG
>JANPJN010000713.1:0-1869 GCA_031425515.1 Acidobacteriota bacterium
CGAGCACGTGCTGGTGGACTTCATCGGGGCGGTCGGTGTCACGCCGTCACGCTACGACGCGCGTGTGGTGTTCGACGTCGTCCTGCCTCACCTGCAGCAGGTCAGGCGGCTCGGATGCGAGACGCTCGTCGAATGCACGCCTGCCTACCTGGGTCGCGACCCGCGGCTTCTGAGACGGCTGTCCGACGCCGCGGAGATCCGCATTCTGACGAATACCGGCTACTACGGTGCGGCCGGAGACAAGCACCTCCCGGCGCACGCGTTCACCGAGACCGCCGGCCGACTGGCCGCGCGGTGGATTCGAGAGTACGAACGGGGCATCGACGGGACGGGGATCAAGCCGGCGCTGATGAAGATCGGTGTCGACGGCAGCCCGCTGTCGGCGGTCGATGCAAAGCTGGTGAGTGCGGCGGCCTTCACGCATCGGGAAACCGGGCTCGCGATCGCCTCGCACACGGGCACGGGCCTCGCCGCCGTCGAGCAGCTCGATTGCCTCGAGCGCGCCGGTGTACCGCTCTCCGCCTTCATCTGGGTCCATGCCCACTCGGAGCGCGACCCGGAGTTCCACGAGCGAGTCGCACGACGGGGCGCATGGGTCGAGTTCGACGGGATCGCGGAGGCAAGCGTGGCGCGGCACGTCGAGCTCGTGCGACACATGAAAGCGCAGGGCCTGCTCGGACGGGTGCTCGTATCCCATGATGCCGGGTGGTACCGCGTCGGTGAGCCGGGTGGCGGTCAATTCCGCCCGTACGACACGCTCTTCTCCGCCTTCCTCCCGGCGTTGCGTGCGGCGGGCTTCACGGATGCCGAGGTCCGGCAGCTGCTCGTCACCAATCCCCGCACGGCGCTGACGGCAGGCGCTTCCTGAAATCGCCCGCGCGGCCTCGAGAGCGGACGCGTGCTCTCCCTCCGTGCATCAGGGGCCCGAGTCCAGGACGACGGTGATCCGCAGCACGCGCTCGACGCCGCCGCAGGACGTGTGGACGAAGAGGAACGAGTACGTCCCCCGGAACTGCGAGGTCGGCTGCCACCTGAAGATCCCGTGGTCGCGATCGAGCGAGGCGCCCACCGGGAGCGAGCCCGCGACCTCCCCCACGAGCCGGTAGCCTTCATAGCCGGCGCCGCAACCGCCCTGCTGCGTCGGGTCGAGAAATAGCTCCAGGCGCTGCCCCTGTGTCGCGCGCACGACCCGGTCCCCGGCCGCGTCCCGCGTCGCGCTGAACGCCCACCCGGCGTCGTCCATGCCGATGCGCGCCCAGACGTCGGTAGAGAGCGCCGGAAGACGGCCAAGTGCCCGGGCAGGACGTGAGGCATCGGCTGCGGCCACGACCTGCGATGCCGCGCCATTGCTGACGGTGAAGTAGCGGGATCCGATTCCCGCCGGCACACCGGCGTCGTCGATCACACCCCAGGCGATGGTGTGGACGCCATCCGCGAGGCGAGTCGTGTCAATCGTGAGCTGTGCCCCGGGCCCTGAAGAGTTGGCACGACCGGGGAAGAACGCCTGCACGTCGGGTCGCGGCTGGTTGTATCGATCGACCGCACTCACGAAGGTTCCGTCGATGTAGACCTTGATGGTCGACCCGTCCAGCGGAATCATCTTGCCTGCCGGCGTCAGGACCCAGCCTCGGTTGACGAGCGTCCCCGCGACAGTCGCGCCCTGAGCCGGTTCGTCGATGGTGCCGAAGGGCTCCACGGCGTTTGCATTGTCGATTGCGACCGAACGCGGACCCAGGCGTGTCGTCTGGCCTTCGATGTCCGTCACGTCAGCGAACAGCGAGAAGGCGCCGTTGCCACCGTTCGGCAGCACGTTGGACAGCAGCATGTGCCCCAACCCGCACGACGCCCCTCCGGCGTGCCGGTTGCAAC
>JANPJN010000714.1:0-1589 GCA_031425515.1 Acidobacteriota bacterium
GCCGCCATCAGCAGCGCTACCACCGGCACCATTCGCGAACGCATTCCTGCCATTGAGCTCTCCTGCCTGATGGTGTCTCGCCTGTGCCTCGCCGCCGGAAACGCCACCTGGCCTGAGGCCGACACCCGCCGCGGCCGGGAACGGTTCCGCTTCCATCATAATGGCGAGCACGTGCCACACAACGCAAAGCCGGTCAGCACCATCTTCGACGTCGCGCGTCCGCTCGACGCCATCTTCGCCCCGCGCAGTGTCGCCGTCGTCGGGGCCACGGACAAGCCCAACAGCGTCGGCCGCACGATTCTCTGGAACCTGATCGGCAGCCCATTCGGAGGGACGGTGTTTCCCGTCAACCCGAAGCGCTCCAGCGTGCTCGGCATCAGGGCCTACCCGAGCATCGCGGCGGTGCCGGATCCGGTGGACCTCGCCGTGATCGTGACGCCTGCGCCCGGCGTGCCGGGCATCATCGGCGAGTGCGCGGACGCGGGCGTGAAGGGTGCGATCGTCATCTCGGCGGGCTTCAAGGAGGCGGGGGCTGCCGGCGCGGCACTGGAACAGCAGATCCTCGCGGAGGCCCGTCGGGGCTCCATGCGGATCGTCGGGCCGAACTGCCTCGGCGTGATGAGCCCGGTCACCGGGCTCAACGCGACGTTCGCTGCCGGCATGGCGCGCTCCGGCAACGTCGGCTTCATCAGCCAGAGCGGTGCGCTCTGCACAGCGGTGCTCGACTGGAGCCTCCGCGAGAATGTCGGCTTCAGCCATTTCGTGTCGATCGGCTCGATGCTCGATGTCGGGTGGGGCGATCTCATCGACTATCTCGGCGACGACCCGCAGACCCGGAGCATCGTCATCTACATGGAGTCGATCGGCGATGCGCGGTCGTTCCTGTCGTCGGCGCGCGAAGTGGCGCTGACCAAGCCCATCATCCTCATCAAGGCCGGGCGCACGCAGGCCGCCGCGCAGGCGGCCGCGTCGCACACCGGCACGCTCGCGGGCAGCGATCTCGTCCTCGACGCCGCGTTTCGCCGCAGCGGCGTCCTGCGCGTGAACAGCATCGCCGAGTTGTTCTACATGGCCGACGTGCTCGCGAAACAGCCACGCCCGGCCGGGCCGCGGCTGACGATCCTGACCAATGCCGGTGGACCCGGTGTGCTCGCGACCGACGCGCTCATCGGCAGCGGCGGCGAGCTCGCGGCGCTCTCCGACACCACACGCACGGAGCTCGATGCCCTCCTGCCGCCGCACTGGAGCCACGGCAATCCGGTAGACATCCTCGGCGACGCCAGCGCGGATCGCTACGCCCAGGCGCTCGCGGTCGCGGCCCACGACGAGCACAGCGACGGGCTCCTGGTGATCCTTACCCCGCAGGCGATGACCGACCCGACCCGCACCGCAGAAGCCCTCGCGAGCCACGTGCAGGTGGCCGGCAAGCCGGTGCTCGCGAGCTGGATGGGAGGCGCGGGCGTCGAGGAAGGGCGGGCGATTCTTGCGCGGGCCGGCATCCCGACGTTTCCGTATCCAGACACCGCCGCGCAGATCTTCACGCACATGTGGCGCTACAGCGACAACCTCCGCGCGCTGTACGAGACGCC
>JANPJN010000715.1:0-3160 GCA_031425515.1 Acidobacteriota bacterium
CCCTTGCCGCCGCTCGCGTAGATGCCGCGCAGCGAGAACGCCTCGCGCTCGAAGATCACGAGCGTGGGAACCTTCGGCAGCCCCGCGACCGTGCGCCGCACCGCAGCAATCCGCTGCTCGATGCGCTCCGCAAGTCGAACCGCCTCGACTCCGTGACCCACACGCGCTCCGACATCCCGCATCGTCGTCGTGACGTCGGCAAGGCCGGCGTGGCTGTAAACGTACGTGGGCACCCCCGCCCTGGCGAGTTGGGCCCGCAGATCGGTCTGGCTGCCGTAGACGACTGCCAGATCCGGTCGAAGCGACAGGATTCGCTCGACATCAGGATCAATCAGGGCGCCCACCCGCTGGAGCTTCTCCACCTGCGGCGGGTAGTTGTCGAAGCTGCCGACGGCCACGACCTGCGGTCCGGCCCCGATGGCAAACAGTGTTTCGGTGACCGCCGGCGTGAGGCAGACGATGCGCTTCGGCGCGCCGCCAGGCTGGGCCGCGAGGAGAACCGACGCGATGAGCGCACAGAGAAATCTCATGTTCGCCTCAGAAGGAGCCACAGGAAGAACGGCCCGCCGATGAGCGCCGTGATGACGCCGACCGGCAGTTCGACCGGGGACATCGCCGTCCGCGCCACGACATCGCACCCGACGAGAAATGCCGCGCCGAACAGCGCGGACGCCGGCAGGACGATGCGGTGGTCGGCGCCGACCAGCAACCGCACGAGGTGCGGCACGATGATGCCGACGAAGCCGACGGGTCCGCCGACTGAGACCGCCGCGCCGGTCGCGAGCGACGCGCTGATGAAGGCCGCCCGTTGCGCCCGCGTCACGTCGAGGCCGTGCGTGCCGGCGCTATCAGGGCCGAGGCTGAGGAGGTTCAGCGGCCGCGCCAGCCACGCGAAGACGGCGAACGAGACGACGACCAGCGGCAGCGCCGTCAGCAGGGGCTCGTAGCTGCTCACGTCGAGGTCACCCATGAGCCAGCGCAGGATGCGATAGGTCTGCGAGAAGTCGGCGAAGTACTGGACGAACAGAATCAGCGCCGAGAAAAACGCGTTCATCGTGACCCCCGCGAGCAGCAGGACGTTGGTCGAGATGCCCCGGTGGCGCGCGCTGGCCAGTGCGTACACGACGCCGACGGCGGCAAGAGAACCGATGAAGCTGGCGGCCGGTGCGGCCGCGATACCGGCCCAGGCGAACGACCAGCCGAACGTGATGGCGAGCATCGCGCCGAGCGCCGCGCCGGCCGACACGCCGAGCGTGAACGGCGTCGCGAGCGGATTGCGCAGCAGCCCCTGAAAGACGACGCCCGCGCACGCGAGCATCGAACCGACCAGCGCGCCGGCCAGCGTTCTCGGCAGCCGAGCCACGAAGAAGATCTGGGCGTCCACGTTGTCGGCAAACGGGATGGAGGTATCGAAGGCACGCCGCAGGCTGATGTCGGTCGAGCCGACCAGGGGCCCTCCCACAATCGCGAAGAGGGCGAACGCCGCGAACCATGGCAGGGTTCGCCACATCTGACGTCCGAGGGGGGAGGCGGTCATCGCAGGACGCCCGAGCGGCCCGTCGGAATAACGACGAGCCGGCCGGAGGCGGCGTGGCGGCTGACCTCCGCCTCGACGCCGTACAGATCGCGGATGTGCGATGGGGTCAGGACGTCCGCCAGGGTGCCGCTGCCGATCACCTCGCCGGCCCGGAGCAGCACGAGCGTGCGGCACAGGCCCGCCGCGAAGTTCAGGTCATGGGTCGAAATGGCGATGGCAATCGGCAGGCGCCGCTGCAGATCCACGAGCAGGTCCGCGAGCTCGATTTGGTAGGCGAGGTCGAGGCCGGCCGTCGGTTCGTCGAGCAGCAGCAGGCCGTTGCCTTCGGCGCCCGCGATCTGCGCGAGGGCGGCCGCGATGATGACGCGCTGCTTCTCGCCGCCGCTGAGCGTGTCGAAGGCACGGTTCTCCAGCGCCAGCGTGCCCGTGGCCGTGAGCGCCTCCCTCGCAATCGCAAAGTCGGATGGCCCTTCGATCTCGAACGCCCGCAGGTGCGGGTAGCGCCCCATCATCACGACTTCCATCACGCTGTAGTCGAAGGCGAGATGCGTCTCCTGTGGGACCACCGCCATGCGCCGTGCCAGGGCGGCTCGCGGCGTCAGGCCGAGATCCCTCCCTTCGAGCAGCACGCGCCCGGACGACGGCTGGAGCAGCCCGGCAAGGATGCGCAGCAGCGTCGTCTTGCCGGAGCCATTGGGGCCGAGGATGCCGACGAATCCCTTCGCCGGCACCTCCATCGACACCCCGTGCAACACGGGGGCCCGGCCGTAGGAGAAGGCGACGTCAGCGGCCTGCAGCAACCCGCAGTCCTGCCATGACGCCCCGGGGGAGCGCCGGATATCCGAAGACCTCTTCGTACGATCGGCCGAGCAGGTTCTCGACCCGGCCGAACGCTTCGAGGTGCCTCGTCAGCTTCAACGACGCTCCGGCATTCCACACCGCATAGCCGTCGGCATCGAACAGGCCGCCGAACGTGCCGTACGACGGCTCCACGGCAAGGACGCGCCCGCGTCCGCCGCCCCGCGTCCACAGCGTCCAGCGCCCCTGCGCGGCGCCGAGATCGAGGGCCCATTGATGCCGCGGCCGCTGGAGCAGCGACTGGCCGGCCTTGAAGGGCGGCGGCGCAGACCCCGCCTGATCGACGGCCAGGATCTCGCTGTCGAGGAAGGTATACGTCACGCGCGCGTGGAGGTCGATCGCCGCCGCGCGCCCGCGCGTCGTCCCCGCCAGTTCGAGGCCGCGGGCCCGTGCGTTGGAGATGTTGTCGGTGCGGTACCGGCTCGACTGCGCGAAGCGGCCCACCGCGACGATGAGGTCGTCGAACGTGTTGCGGAAGTACGTGGCCTCGACCAGGGCCCGGCCGCCTGCCATCGACTGTTCGACGCCCGCCTCGACGCTGCGCGTGCGCTCGGGCTTCAGCGACGGGTTGTCGGTGTAGGCGATGTCGAAGCCGTCAGGCGGACGGATGCCGGTCCCCGCCGAGCCCCGTACTTTCGTCTGGCTGCCCGGGGTGTTTCTCACATACCAGGATGCGGCCACGCGAGGGTTCACCGACGTGACGTTGTCGGCCGCCATCGCGGGACGCGGGCTGAACCGATCGTCCAGCGCCGGCACGGCGTCGCG
>JANPJN010000716.1:0-9866 GCA_031425515.1 Acidobacteriota bacterium
AATCGGCACGCCGAGCCTGAACGGAGTGCCATCGGGATCCCCCGTCACGCTCATCAGCCCACCTTCTGCCTGGATCACGGCGTCGTAGCCGGCTTCACTGGCACGAGGCCCTGTCTGCCCGAAGCCCGAGATGGAGCAATAGATCAGCGAGGGATACGCCTTCGACAGCGCGTCGTATCCCAGCCCGAGCCGCTCCATGGGTCCGGGCCTGAAGTTTTCGACGAGGACGTCAGCGCGATCGAGCAGGCGCGACACGATGGCGGCGGACTGCGGAGACTTCAGGTCCAGCGTCAGGCTTTCCTTGTTGCGGTTGACGCTCAGGAAGTAGGCGCTCTCCCCCTGCACGAAGGGCGGGCCCCAGGCGCGCGTGTCGTCGCCGCGTCCGGGCTGCTCGATCTTGAGGACGCGCGCTCCCATGTCGGCCAGGAGCATCGTGCAGTAGGGGCCCGACATCACCCGGGTGAAATCGACGACGGTCGTGCCGTCGAGCGGCGGCGGGTCAGTCGGCATGCGGGGCAGACACGGATCCCTACGCGATCCGATCGAGCACTTCTCCGACGAGCGCCAGTGCGGAGGTCAGGTGCGCCGGGTCCGACCCGAACCCGATGCGCAGATAGCCGTCCATGTCGAAGTGGTCCCCGGGCACGACCAGCACGCTCTGCTCGGTTCGAATGCGATCCGACAGCACCGTCGAATTGACCGCGTGGCGATACCGCACGTACGCGATCGCGCCCGCCTCGGGGGCGGTGTGCACCAGCATCGCGCCGCGCTTCTCGATCCACTTCCGGACGATCGGATAGTTGGCGCCCACGATGCCCTGCGTGCGCGCCAGAATCTGCGCCCGGCGCCTGGGCGCCAGCGCCATCTGTGCCAGCCGATCGCTGACGGCGCCGGGTGCGATGGACGTGTAATCGTGAACGGCCCACGCTGCCGCGACGACGTCAGGAGGCGCGACCACCCACCCGATCCGCAGCCCTGGCAGCCCGTAGGCCTTCGCGAGGCCGCTCGTGACGATCGCGCGATCGTACCGGCCCCACATCGACGGGGTCTCCACGCCGTCGAGTTCCGCGCCCCTGTAGATCTCGTCCGACACGATCCACGCGCCGGCACGCGCAGCGATGCGCGCCACCGCGTCGAGCTCCTCGCCGGTCATTCGCGCCCCGGTCGGGTTGTTGGGGTTGCAGATCAGGATGGCCTTCGTCCTGGATGTGACCATCGACTCCAGCAACGGGAGGTCCGGCCGCCACCGCGCGCCATCGCCTCCGGCGAGCGGCCACGGGCGCACCGCCGCCCCCAGACTCCTGGCGAGACCGCGCATCTGCAGATAGTTCGGCTGCATCATCACCACGTCGTCGCCGGGCTCCAGGAGCTGCCAGAGGACGACGAGGTTGGCCTCCGAACCGCCGTTGGTCACTTCGACGTGGTCGGTGTGGGTGCCAGGATAGAGCGAGGCGATCGCGGCGCGCAGCTCGGAGGTGCCATTGGTCTGCACGTAGCCGAGATCCTGGCCGAGCACCGCCGCGCGATCGGCGTCCGTGTCGGCGAGCTCCTCCACACGCAGGGGCTGCACGCCGCTTTCGGAAAGATTCCAGGCGACGCGGTGCTCCCACACGGACTGCATCCGTTCGAGGGCGAACGGTTCGGGCCTCATGCCTGGAAAGTGTACCTGAAATGAACTTGCGCTATTCTTTCAGCTATCAGCTCTCAGCTATCAGCTGTGAGCTAGGTTCTTTCCGGGTACATGGGTAACAAACACGTCTGAGGACATGGGTAACACTTTTCGGCCACAGTCTCGCAGGAGGATTGCGCGATGCCGTGGCAGGAGACGTCTCCCATGGATCTTCGGAGTCAATTTGTCGGCGAGTTCGCCACCGGCTGGTTCACGATGACGGAACTCGCCGACGCGTACCGAATCAGCCGCAAGACGGCATACAAGTGGGTGCGCCGCCACGCGCAGGCGGGCGTGACCGGGTTGGCGGATCGCTCGCGGCGTCCCCGCCGCTCTCCCCACGCCACCTCCGCCTCGGTCACCAAGGCCTTGCTCGACGCGCGGCGCCGGCACCCGACCTGGGGCGCGCCCAAATTGATCGCGTGGTTGCAGCACCAGGACCCCGCCACGACGTGGCCGGCGAACTCGACGGCCTGCGCGCTGCTCCAAGGCGCCGGGCTCGTGCGGACCCGTCGGCCCCGGCGTCCCACCCCGGCGCGACAACCGCGGCTGAGTACCCCGGTGGAGCCCAACGACCTGTGGACTGTCGATTACAAAGGGGAGTTCCGCACCGGCGACGCGGTCTGGTGTTACCCGTTGACGTTGCGCGACGGCGCGAGCCGGTATGTCCTGCGCATCGACGCGTTGGTCGCCCCCACGTATGCGGCCACGCGCCAGCGATTTGCCCGGGCGTTCGCCGAGTATGGACTGCCCCTCGGTCTCCGCAGCGACAATGGCACGCCCTTCGCCAGCACCGGCCTGGGCGGATTGTCCCGACTCGCCGTCTGGTGGTTGCAACTCGGCATCCGGCTCGAGCGCATTCTCCCGGGCCACCCCGAACAGAACGGGGCCCATGAGCAGTTCCACGCGGTGCTCAAGGCGGAAACGACACGGCCGCCCGCCCGCACGGCGGCCGCGCAGCAACGCCGATTTGGCCGCTTCCGGACCGAATACAACCACGAGCGGCCGCATCAGGCACTCGGACAGACCCCGCCGGCCGCGTACTACACCGCCTCGGACCGCTTGCTGCCGCGCCGCGTCTCGCCCTTCGAATACCTGGGCCATCTTGAGGTGCGGCGCGTCGGCTCCAACGGCTGCGTCCTGTGGGCCCAACACGTCGTGTTTCTCGGACGAGCGCTCGCCGGCCACGACGTCGGCTTTGAAGAAATCCATGACGCCCTGTGGGCCATCCAGGTCGGGCCGCAGCGGATCGCGCACTTCGATGCGCGCACCCGCCACGTCAGCGCGCTGCCATGGTGAAACCGTCCGTCGACGCGTCACCCGCGTCCCCGACAGGGCGCTCGCCCACAGAGCCGCCTCGCGCCTGCCTCCACCCAGCTCAATCATCTGTTACCCATGTCCTCAGAGATCTGTGTAACCTATGTCTCCGAAACTCCACTCTCAGCTGTGAGCTGTCAGCTCCTGCTGCGAGCTACCGGCTACCGTCTCAGCACTGAAGGCTGACAGCTGAGAGCTGATAGCTGAAGGGATCCCCATGCCACTCCGTCCAATCGTGTTCGTTGCCCTGGCGGTGCTTTCGTGCCTGCCGGCAGTCGCCGTCGCCCAGACTGCCGACGCCAAAGCGCAGGGCCCTGTGATCGTCACGGCCGGCGAAGGCGTCGTGACGCTGACGCCTGATCGCGCCTGGGTGTCGATTGCGGCGGAGTCCCGCGCGCGCAGTCCGCGCGAGGCGCAGCGCGCGAATGCCGACGCGATGACCGCGGTGCTTGGGCGGATCAAGGCCGCGGGGCTCCCGGCCGATGCGGTGCGGACGAGCGGGTACGATCTCCAGCCGGAGTTCGACTTCTCGAACGGGAAGCAGACCCTGCGCGGGTATGTTGCGCGTAACGGCGTCGAGGTGCGCGTGGACGAGTTGCCGCGCGTGGGAGAGATCATCGACGCCGCGGTCGGTTCCGGCGCCACCTCCGTGAGCGGGGTGCGCTTCGACCTGAAGGATCGGGCGGCGGCCGAGCGCGAGGCGCTGACGCGGGCGGTCGCGGACGCGCGCGCCCGTGCGGCCGCCATAGCCGCCGGCGCCGGCGTGACGCTCGACCGCGTACTGCGGATCGAGGAGCAGCGGGCGCCGCAGCACGATCCTCGTCCGGTGATGATGATGCGCGCGGTGGCGGAGCAGTCGGCCCAGACACCCATTACCCCTGGAGAGCTCGAGGTCCGCGCCTCCGTGACCGTGACGACGGGTATTCGTTAGTCGTCGTTGACGACCACGCCGTCCACCGGCTCCTCGTCGAACAGGCCGAGGAGCTCGGGCGCGCCCATCGGCCGCGGCGCGTGGTCGATCATGCCGAGGTCGGGCAACTCGTCGGGGGCGGCCACCCCCTTGTCCTTCAGGCGCCGCGCCGTGACGAGCACGCGGCTTTCCAGCGATCCGACGGCCTTGTTGTAGGCCTCGACCGAGCGGGTCAGCCCGCGGGCGACCTCTTCGAAGTGCATCGCCATCACCCGGATCCGGTCATACAGTTGACGGCCGAGATCGCTGATCTCCTGCGCGTTCTTCGCGATTTTCTCCTGCTGCCACCCGAAAGCCACCGCGCGGAGCAGCCCCATGAGCGTGAGCGGGCTCGCGAGCATCACGCCACGCGCCAGGCTGAACTCGAGGAGTCCGGGGTCGCTCTGGAGCGCCGCGCTCAGCAGCATCTCTCCGGGCACGAACATGATGACGAGGTCCGGCGCCGGCTGGAAGTGTGCCCAGTAGGTCTTGTTGCCCAGCCTGATGACGTGATCGCGGACCTGTCGGGCGTGGTCCCGCATCCGCGCCTCCTTCGCGACGTCTCCCTCTGCCTCCATCGCGTCGAGGTACGCCGAGGACGGCGTCTTGGCGTCCACGACGACGTTGCGGCCGCCGGGGAGGCGAACGATCATGTCGGGCGTCAGCCGTCCATCGGCGGTCGAGACAGAGGTCTTCAGGTCGAAGTCGCAGTACTCGAGCATGCCGGCGGCTTCGACCACACGGCGAAGCTGGAGCTCACCCCACTGGCCGCGCACGTTGGGGGAGCGCAGTGCCTGGACGAGCCGGCCGGTCTCGGTCTGCAGGGTCTGCTGCGCCACGCCGAGGGAGCGGAGTTGTTCCGTGAGGGCCGCGGCCGACCCCGCGCGCGTCTGTTCGACCTGCTGGAGCTTGGCGTCCACCTGTGTGAGCGACGCTTTGAGCGGCTGCACGAGGTCCTCGATCGCCTTCTGCCGTCCGTCGAGATCCGCCCGCGCGGTCTGCTGAAATTCGGAGAGTGACGTGCGCGCCAGCGCCAGGAACGAGTCGTTGTTGCGGCGAAGCGCCTCCGACGACAGCGACGCGAACGCGTCACGCAGCTTGACCTCCGCGTCCTGGAGGAGCAGCAGCTTTTCGGACGCCGACCGCCGGCCGGCCTCGAGCTCGGCGCCGAGCCGGGCACGGTCCTGCTGGGCCTCCGACAGGGCCTGCTGCAGGCGGCTGTCGGACTCGTCGCGCGCCGCCAGCCGTGTGACCGTCTGCGCCATCGCCGTGCGGGCGAAGCCCCAGACGGCGGCGGCGACGAGCAAGCCAATGGCGAGGCCGGACGCGAAGAAGAGCAGGGAGGAGGCGGTCACGATGGGACGAAGTTTAGGCGAAGGTCGGTCCAAACCTCAAGCCGTGTCGATGCTTGATTCCTCCGGCCGTCGCAGACTAATATAGGACTCTTCTGGTCGTAGATTGTGGACGACAGGGCCGGGACGGTCTGACATGGTGCAAATCAGCGACAACGCGTCGAAGCTCATTGTGCGGATGACGCAGAAGAACGGCATCCCCGGCGGCGGCCTCCGGATCGGGATCAAGGCTGGCGGGTGCTCGGGCCTGAGCTACACGTTTGCCTGGGAGCCGGCGCCCCGGGACGGAGACCATGTGTTCGAAGGCGACGAAGGGTCGAAGGTCTTCGTCGATCCGAAGAGTTACCAGTTCATCCAGGGCACTACGCTCGATTACGACACGAGCCTCGTCAGCAAGGGGTTCATCTTCAACAATCCGAACGCGAAGTCCTCCTGCGGCTGCGGCACGAGTTTCAGCGTCTAGGCGTCTGACAGCTGATAGCCGAGAGCTGACAGCTGATGACTGATAGCTGAGAGCTACTTGACAAACATGAGCACATCCACCGAGACCATCGAACAGCTCGCCACCCGCGAATACAAGTACGGGTTCGTCACCGAGGTCGAGACCGAGACGATCCCCAAGGGGCTCAGCGAGGATGTCGTGCGCGCGATTTCCGCCAAGAAGGGTGAGCCCGAGTGGCTGCTCGAATGGCGGCTGAAGGCCTATCGGCTCTGGCTGGCGATGAAGGAGCCGAACTGGCAGAACGTGAAGTTCGAGCCGATCAACTACCAGGACATCGTCTACTACTCCGCCCCGAAGAAGAAGAAGGTCCTGAACAGCCTGGACGAGGTCGATCCAGAAGTACGGGCGACGTTCGACAAGCTCGGGATTCCAATCGAAGAGCAGAAGCTGTTTGCCGGCGTCGCCGTGGACGCGGTCTTCGACAGCGTCTCGGTCGCAACGACGTTCCGGGCGACGCTCGCGAAGCAGGGCATCATTTTCATGTCCTTCTCGGAAGCGGTGCGCGAGCACCCGGATCTCGTGCGCAAGTATCTCGGGTCGGTCGTGCCGCACACCGACAACTTCTTCGCGGCGCTCAATTCCGCGGTCTTCAGCGACGGATCGTTCGTCTACATTCCGAAGGGCGTCCGCTGCCCGATGGAGCTTTCGACGTACTTCCGGATCAACGCGAAGGACACCGGGCAGTTCGAGCGCACGCTCATCATCGCGGACGAGGGGTCGTTTGTCAGCTACCTCGAGGGCTGCACCGCGCCGATGCGCGACGAGAACCAGCTCCATGCCGCGGTGGTCGAGCTCGTCGCCCACGAGGCGGCCACGATCAAGTACTCGACGATCCAGAACTGGTACCCCGGCGACAAGGACGGCAAAGGGGGCATCTACAACTTCGTGACCAAGCGCGGCCTCTGCGAGGGGCGCGGGTCGAAGATCACCTGGACGCAGGTCGAGACCGGCTCCGCGATCACGTGGAAGTATCCGAGCTGCATCCTCCAGGGCGACAACTCGATCGGCGAGTTCTACTCCGTGGCGACGACGAACAACTGGCAGCAGGCGGATACCGGCACGAAGATGATCCACGTCGGGAAGAACACGCGGAGCACCATCGTGTCCAAGGGCATTTCGGCCGGGCACGGGCAGAACACGTATCGCGGCCAGGTCCGGATCGGCAAGAACGCCACCAACGGCCGGAATTATTCGCAGTGCGACTCGCTGCTCATCGGCGATCGGTGCGGGGCGCACACGTTCCCGTACCTCGATATCCGCAACAGCACCGCGAAGGTGGAGCACGAGGCGTCAACGTCCAAGATTGGCGAGGACCAGATCTTCTACTGCCGCCAGCGCGGGCTGACCGCGGAGGACGCCGTGAACATGATCGTCAGCGGCTTCTGCAAGGAAGTCTTCCGCGAACTGCCGATGGAGTTCGCGGTCGAGGCGCAGAAGCTGCTGAGTGTGTCCCTCGAGGGATCCGTAGGATAGCCGCGGCGCGCGGCTCGTATTGCACGCCAGCGGCGCGCGCGACGCGCGCGCTGGCAGGCCGGCGGGGAAGGCCCCGCGGCGAAGGATGAACATGCTTGATATCAAGAACCTCCAGGTCCGTGCCGAGAACAAGGAGATCCTGAAAGGGATCGATCTCGCGGTGAAGGCCGGCGAAGTCCACGCGATCATGGGCCCCAACGGATCGGGCAAGAGCACGCTCGCCCGCGCACTCTCCGGGCACCCGGAATACCACGTCACCGGAGGCGAGGTCCTGTTCGAGGGGCGCGACCTGCTCGACATGGACCCGGACGAGCGCGCCCGCGAAGGCGTTTTCATGGCATTCCAGTATCCGGTCGAGATTGCGGGCGTGAACAACGCCTACTTCCTGAAGGCCGCGTTGAACGCCAAGCGCAAGCACCACGGCGAGCCGGAGCTCGACGCCATGGAGTTCATGCAGCTCGTGAAGTCGAAGTCCTCGCTGCTCGACATCGACCAGAGCATGCTGAGCCGCGCGGTGAACGAAGGGTTCTCCGGCGGCGAAAAGAAGCGCAACGAGATCTTCCAGATGGCGCTGCTCGAGCCCAAGCTCGCGATTCTCGACGAGACCGATTCGGGCCTCGACATCGACGCGCTGAAGCTGGTCGCCGATGGCGTGAACGCCATGCGCGGCCCCGCTCGCGCCTTCATCGTCGTCACCCACTACCAGCGGCTGCTCGACTACATCGTGCCGGACTTCGTGCACGTGCTCAGCGGCGGGCGGATCGTGCGGTCGGGCGGCAAGGAGCTGGCGCTCGAGCTCGAGAAGAAGGGCTACGGCTGGATCGAGACCGGCGCGCAGCCGGTCGGAGCGTGAGCGCGATGACGCAGGTGGCCGAGAAGCTTCAGCCCTGGCGCGCGGCGATCGAGCAGCGCCCGCAGGGGGGCGCGCGGTGGCTGCAGGATATGCGCGACCGCGCGGCGTCCCGATTCTCCGCGCTCGGCTTTCCGACCGTGCGCGACGAAGAGTGGCGCTTCACCAATGTGGCGCCGATTGTGGCGACGGAGTTCAAGCCGGCGGGACCAGGCGCTGCGCTCGCGACCGAGGAAGAGCTCTCGGGATATCTCTACAGCGACGCCGCCGTTCGGCTGGTGATCGTCAACGGACACTTCGTCCCTGCGCTGTCGCGCACCTCCGGCCTGCCGGCCGGCGTGCGCGTGGCATCGCTGGCCTCCGCGCTCACCGAACATGCGGAAGTGGCCGAGCGCTACTTCGGGCAGATTGCCGAGTTCACCAGCCGCGCCTTTACGGCGTTGAACACCGCGCTCGCCTCCGACGGCGCCTACGTCTACATTCCCGACGGCATGGTCGTCGAGCAGCCGATTCACGTGCTGTTCGTCACGACGGCCTCGGCCGCGACCGGCCCGATCATGTCCACCGCGCGGGCGCTCTTCGTGGCGGGTGAACGAAGCCAGGCGCAGATCGTCGAGACGTACGTCGGGCCGCGCGACGCGTCGTATTTCACGAACGCCGTGACGGAGGTCGTCGCCGGCGAAGGCTCGGTGATCGACCACTACAAGGTGCAGCAGGAGAGCGTCGAAGGCTTTCACGTCGCGAGCATGCACGTGCATGCGGCACGCGCCGCCAACTTCTCGTCGCACTCGTTCTCGCTGGGCGGCCGGCTGGTCCGCAACGACGCGGCGGCCCTGCTCGACGGCGAAGGGGCGGAGTGCACGCTGAACGGCCTGTATATCGCCGACGGCGATCGGCTGGTCGACAACCACACGACGATCGACCACGCCAAGGCGCACTGCCCGAGCCACGAGATCTACAAGGGCATCCTCGGCGGACGCGCGCGCGCGGTCTTCAACGGCAAGATCATCGTCCGGCAGGACGCGCAGAAGACCGACGCGAAGCAGACCAACCGGGCCCTCCTGCTGTCGGACAGCGCGGCCATCAACACCAAGCCGCAGCTCGAGATTTTTGCAGACGATGTGAAGTGTACGCACGGCGCGGCGATCGGCCAGCTCGACGAGGACGCGATCTTCTATCTGCGCGCCCGTGGGCTGAACTACTTCGAAGCGCGCGACATGCTGATCCATGCGTTTGCCGGCGATATCCTCGACCGGGTGAAGATCGCGCCGCTGCGTGCTGCGCTCGAGAGCGAGCTGTACGCCCAGCTGGCGAAGGACCTCGCGGAGATCGACGCGGCATGACGAAGACGGCGACGGCCGTGGCACGGGCGGGGTTCGACGTCGCGAAGGTCCGCGCGGATTTTCCGATTCTGTCCGAGCGCGTGCACGGCCAGCCCCTGGTGTACCTCGACAGCGCCAATACGAGCCAGAAGCCGGTGTCCGTCATCGAGGCGATGGATGCCTACTATCGCCACGCCAACGCGAACATCCATCGCGCCACGCACCTGCTGAGCGAGCGCGCGACGGCGCTGTACGAGGGGGCGCGCACCAAGGCGGCGGCGTTCCTCAATGCGCCCGACCGGGCGTCGATCGTGCTGACGAAAGGGACCACCGACGGCATCAACCTCGTGGCCCAGAGCTACGGCCGGTCAACGCTGAAGCCGGGGGACGAGATCCTGATCTCGTGGCTGGAGCACCACTCCAACATCGTGC
>JANPJN010000717.1:0-2056 GCA_031425515.1 Acidobacteriota bacterium
GCCAACGGCAGCGGTGCGCAGGCGGTGGTCGAGGGGGTCGAAGAGGAGGGCGCCGTGGGCGCCCGTGGAATGCAGTCGCGAGCGGGCGTCGAGGGGCCGCTTGTGATGGCGGCGATGCGCGCGAACGGGGCGCCGGCTCCCCCGCTCGGTGCGGAGGTCGATGCCGCGCCGCTGGAGCGCGTGCCGATCAGCGGGCGTCGTGGGTATGACCTCGACGCGCCGTTCCGGCTGCTGCCGGTATCGGCGAGCGGCCGAACCGTTGTCTATGGCGAGGAACTGGACAGGTTCGAACTGCGGCTGCGCGACGCGGACGGGCACCACTACACCGGCTACACGCGCGCCGGGACCGGGCTGCGCGCGCTGCCGATTGGATCGCGCATCGATCCGGAGACCGGAGTCTTCACCTGGGCGCCGGGCGTCGGGTTCGTGCATGCCTACGATCTCGTGTTCGTGCGATGGAGTGATGGGCAGGCGGTGGCGCGGCGGGAAGTGCGGTTCGTGCTCGATCCGAAGGGCAGCAATCGGCGTGGGCCGCAGGTCACCATCGATACGCCGGCGGCGAATGCGGCCGTCGGCGGATCGTTCGCGATTGCCGGGTGGGCCATTGACCTGGACGACCGGGTGGGCACCGGGATCGACACCCTGCATGTCTGGGCCTATCCGGCCGGTGGAGGGGATCCGATCTTCGTCGGCGCGGCGGCGTACGGTGGTGCGCGCCCGGATGTGGCGGCCATCTATGGCGATCGGTTCAGGCACAGCGGCTACGGCATCGGCGTCGATGCGCTGCCACCCGGGGAGTATGACCTGGCCGTTTTCGCGTGGAGCGTGGTGAAGGACGGGTTCGTGCCGGCGAAGGTGATGAGGGTGACCGTGCGGTAGCGCGCGGCGGTTCCTGCCCGCGACACTGTTCGGCCAGCCCCTGCCGACGCGGGTCACCATCGAGATGTCGTTCCGCCTGCGGTAGGAGTCGCCCTTGCGTCTCCCAATCCTCCGAATCAGGAGCAAGCCCGCTGCTCGTGGTAAAAGGTGTGCTGACCGAGCGGCGGTTTCCCGCCGGACACGATAACGGGAGTGAGCACAATGACCGACATCACACACAAGGCGCCCTGGCATCTCTGGGTGGTCGGCGTGTTCGCCGTGCTGTTCAACGCCATTGGCGTGTTCGACCATGCCATGAGCATGGCGAAGGGCGCCAGCTACATGGCCAGCGCGGGGATGACGCCCGGGCAGATCGCCCATTACCAGGAGATGCCGGCCTGGATGCTCGCGGTGTGGGCCATCGGGGTGTGGGGCGCGATGCTGGGTTCGGTGCTCATTCTGCTCCGCAACAGGCTGGCCGCTCCGGTCTTTGCCGTCTCGCTGGCGGCTTTCCTCCTCAGCCTGGTCTACACGTATATCCTCACCAACGGCGGTGAAGTCATGGGCCGTCAGATGGGGATCGTGAGCGCTGTGATCACAGCGCTGCTGCTCCTCTTCATGTGGTACTCGTGGCTGATGGCGAAGCGAGGCGTGCTGCGGTAGCCGGAGTCCGACGGCCCGCTCTCGGCGATGCACGGCAGGCCGAGGAAGCTCGAACCGCCATCGCGCGCGACTTCATTTGACAAATTAACTTTCCCAATCTATCTTTCGACGGTGCCGAGCCCCTCCGTCGCGCTCCTCGACCGCCCGGACCGCCTGAGGATCGCTCTCTCGCCGATCCGCCGACGGCTGCTCGAGCGGCTGCGCGAGCCCGCGTCCGCCACCGAGCTGGCGGCCGAAATGGCACTCGGGCGTCAGCGGGTGAACTACCACCTGCGCGAGCTCGAGAAGGCCGGGCTCCTCCACCTCGTCGAAGAGCGCCAGCGCCGCGGGTGTATCGAGCGCATCCTCGCGGCCCGAGCCGACGCCTTTGTCGTCGATCCGTCGGTGATGGGTGCACGTGGCACACGCGCGATCAGTGCCTCGGCGCAGGATCGCTTCTCGGCGGAGCACCTGATCGACGCCGCCGGCGATGTGGTCCGCCACGTGGCCCGCATGCGGTCGCTCGCGGAGCAGGAGGGCACGCGGCTGCTGACCT
>JANPJN010000718.1:0-2591 GCA_031425515.1 Acidobacteriota bacterium
CGCATGCCCGGCCTTCAGCGCCCGGGAGATCATGTCGAGCGCCTCGGGAAACTGTTCTTCGAAGTTCCGCAGACGTCGCGCTCGCTTGACCTTCAGCACGAGGAACGGCACCGCGAAGCCGAGCGCCGCGCCAATCGGCAGTGCCAGCGGCGTGCGTGTCGCGGCCAGGACGATGAAGCCGACGATCCCTGCCGCGCCAAGCGCGATCAGGAGCATCGCGCTGGTGCTCACCTTGACGCCCGACTGCTCGATCCACCGGCCGATCGCAAAGCCCCGGGTCGAGTCGGCAAGCATCCGATCGAGCCCGGGCAGGGGCCCTTCGTGCCGCGCCTTGACCAGCAGCTTGCCGGAGCCGGGCAGCGGTTCGTCCACCAGCGGCTGCGAGACCTCCTGCAGCCGTGCGTCGAGGCGGCGCTGCTCGAGAATGCCGGGCAGCTTCGTCACGCCGATGTAGAGGCCCATCACGACCGCCACGCCGAACGCGAACACGAGCGTCACGATGATCGCGGCACCCATCACCGAACCTCCGTCACGCCTTCGAACATGTCGGCCGGCATGTGAATCCCCGACGCCTTCAGGCGCTCGCACACCTTCGGGCGCACGCCGGTCGCGCGGAACCGCCCGATGACCTTGCCGTCCTGGGTGATGCCGAGCTTCTCGAACAGGAAGATCTCCTGCATCGTGATCACGTCACCTTCCATACCGGTGATCTCGGAGATGCTCGTCACCTTCCTCGTGCCGTCGCTCATGCGCGACTGCTGGATCACGATCTGGATGGCCGCCGCGATCTGCTGCCGCATCGCGCGCTCGGGCAGGTTGGTCGCCCCCATCGCGATCATGGTCTCGATGCGCGTCAGCGCGTCGCGCGGGGTGTTGGCGTGGGTCGTCGTCAGCGATCCGTCGTGGCCCGTGTTCATCGCCTGCAGCATGTCGAGCGCTTCCTCGCCTCGTGTTTCGCCGACGACGATGCGGTCGGGGCGCATACGGAGAGCGTTGACGAGCAGCTGGCGCTGGCGGATGGCCCCCTTCCCCTCGACGTTGGGCGGGCGCGTTTCGAGCCGCGCGACATGCTCCTGATGGAGCTGGAGCTCGGCGGCGTCCTCGATCGTCACGATGCGCTCGCGCTCCGAGATGAAGCTCGAGAGCACGTTGAGCAGCGTCGTCTTGCCCGCGCCGGTGCCGCCGCTGATGAGCATGTTGAGCCGCGCCCGCACGCAGTGCTCGAGGAACTCGAGCATCGGGCGCGTCATCGACTTGATCGACACAAGGTCCTCGGCCTTCAGCCGCTCGGTCGGAAACCGGCGGATGGAGAGCAGCGGGCCATCCACCGCGAGCGGCGGGATGATGGCGTTGACGCGGGATCCATCGGGCAGCCGCGCATCCACCATCGGCGAGCTGTCGTCCACGCGCCGGCCGACGCCGCTCACGATCCGATCGATGACCCGCATCAGATGCTTGTCGCTCTGGAACGTCGTCGGCAGCCGCTCGAGCTTGCCCGCGCGCTCGACGTACACGTTCTTGTAGGTGTTCACGAGGATGTCGCTGATGCCCGGGTCCCGGAGCAGCGGCTCGAGCGGACCGAGGCCGAACACTTCGTCGATGACGTCGGAGAGGATGCCCTCCCGCTCGGTCATCGTGAGCGGCATGGCCTCTTCGGCAATCAGCTCGAAGAGCAGCGTGCGGATCTCCGCTTCCGCGCGCGACCGCTCCGCGGACGCGAGGGCCTCGAGGTTCAGCCGGTTGAGCAGCTTGCGGTGGACGTTCGCCTTGAGCTCCAGATACTGGGGCCGGGGCGCCTCGACGCGCGGGGTCCGGGGACTGGCGCCGGGTACGGCTGGTGGAGCGATGGATACGGTCATGACTGTGGTTCCGGTCAGAGGAGGCCGAGGAACGCCTTGCGCTTCTCGGGTTCGGGCCTGGCGTCGTCCTGAAGGCCGAGGAGCTGGCGTGTAAAGCTCCCGAACTGGTTCGCGATCTCCGAGTGATTCGTGAGCGCGAGCGGCACGCCCGAATTGAGCGCGGTGGAGACGGTGCGGTAGTCGCTCGAGAACGTGTGATGGATGCCGTACCCGAGCGCCGTCTCGATCTGCTTGGGCGCGATCAGGTGCTGATCCGACACGCGGTTCAGCAGGATCTTCACCCGCTCGCTGCCGGCGCCCAGCTGGCGCACCCGGTCCACGAGCCGCTGGCAGTTCCGGATGGACGGCACGTCGGGGTTGGTGACGAGAAAGATCGTGTCAGCGGCGTAGAGCGCGGCCACGGCGCAGGAGTTGATCATGTTGCCCGCGTCGATGACGATGTAGTCATAGAGCCGGGCCAGCACGCGAAGCAGCTCCTCGATGGCGCCCGCGTCCTGGGCGTTCGGCCGATCGAACTGCTCGGAGGCGGCGAGGATGTCGAGCCCCGACTTGTGGCGCGACATGAGCTCCCGGAGGAAGTCGCGATCGAGGCGGTGCAGGTTCTCGATGGCGTCGAGCACCGTGAAGCGGGGGCGGACGCCGAGAAACAGCGCAACCTCGCCCAGGCACGGCTTGAGGTCGAGGATGGCGGTCGGACGCTTGGTCAGACGGGCCAGCTCCACCGCGCAGTTC
>JANPJN010000719.1:0-3273 GCA_031425515.1 Acidobacteriota bacterium
GGTGGGGCTTGCGGGCGGAGGCGTGTGTGCTGGCCGTGCTGACTCGTGCCGCGCTGCGCGTGCTGCCCGTGCCCAGGGTGGCGTGGCTGCTGGGATCGCTTCCGCGGACGCGCCGGCCCCGGGGGTCTACCGACCGTGTGAACGCGTGCCTCGCCGCGGCGGGTTTTGGAGCGGCTCTTGCGGCGCACCCGACCTGCCTGTTCCGATCGCTGGTCGCCTTCGCGCTCCTGACGCGCCGCCATCACGACGCCCTCCTTCAGCTCGGCGCCTCGCGCACCGGCGGTTTTGCCGCGCACGCCTGGGTCTCGATCGGACAGACCGTCCTCGATGGGCCGTCCCCCGCCGAGCACACGGCGCTCTGGCGGTATCGCGCGCACACCGCCGCGCGCGCCTGATGGGCGCGCTCGCCGCGATCGTCCACTGGGACGGCCGCCCCCTTTCGACGGAGCCGATCGCCGCCATGGCGAAGGCTGCGGCCTGGCGGTCCCCCAACAGTGTGAGCCTTCGGACCGGCGAGCGCATCGCGCTGGCCCTGGTGCCGTTCGGCACCACCCCTGACGCGGCCGCGGGGCCGCTCGTCGATCCCGATCAGAACTTCTGGTTCGTCTTCGACGGCAGGCTCGATAACCGCGACGAGCTGCGCAAGGTGCTGGCTGTAGACGACACCGCGGCGTCCGACGCGGCGCTGGCGCGCGCCGCCTTCGTCCGCTGGGCGAGGGAGCCGCCGCGCATCTGCTGGGCGACTTCGCCTTCGTCGCCTGGGACGATCGCCGCCGGCGCCTCGTCGCCTCGCGCGATCACCTCGGCGTCCGTGCCCTGCACTTCCACGCCGCGCCCGCGCATTTCGTGTGCGCGACCGACCTCGCGCAGGTACTCGCGCATCCTGCCGTGCCACGCGCGCCCGATCGGTCCACGGCGGCGGACTACCTGGCTGGCGAGATCCGCAACGGCCCGGGCACGCTTTTCCGCGATGTGTCGCGCGTCCCCCCCGGACATACCGTCATCGCCGAAGACGGAGGCGTGCGGCTCGAGCGCTACTGGTCGGCGGAGCCGTCCACGCCCCTGCGATACGGGCGCGACGAGGAGTACGCGGCGCACTGCCGGGATCTCCTCACCCGTAGCGTTACCGCGCGCCTGCGCGCCGATCGGCCGGCGGCCGCGATGCTGAGCGGCGGCCTGGACTCGTCGGCGGTTGTCTGCATCGCGCATCGGGTGTTGCGGGCGGCTCCTCCGCCGCGCCCCTTCTCGATGATCTATCCGGACCATCCCGAGTCGGACGAGCGGCCGTTCCTCGAGGCCGTGGCGGCGCACTGCGGAACCACGGCCGTCCAGGTGGTGCCGGGCCCCATCACGGCGAGCGACCTCCAGCGTCAGGCGCGCGAGTGGGCGACCACCCCGTCCATGCCCGCCGACGAGATGGCGGGCACGCTGTACGCGGCCATGCGCGAGCAGGGCCATCGCGTCGCCCTGACCGGTGCGGGAGGGGACTTCCTTTTTTCAGGCAGCCCTTTTCAGTACGCCGACATGCTTCGCCGGTGGCAACCGGGGGCCGCCGTTCGGAGCGTCGTAGACGACTGGCGGGCCGGCAACGGAGCTGTATCGCCGCGCGCGCTGCTGCAGGCAGGCGTGTGGCCGCTGCTGCCGCGACGCGCGAAAGATCTGCTGCGGCCCCTCGCGAGGCGCGTCGCGCGCATGAGCGATCCCTCGCCCTGGCTGCGGCTCGAGCGTCGTCCGGATGCCGCCGACGTGCCCGACGAACCCCGCGGGGCCAGCTACGCGACGGAGGACGTGACCCGGCAACTCGCGTCGGGCATGCACGCGTTCTTCCTCGAATGCGCCGAACGGAGCGCCGCGCGGCATCACATCGAGCTGCGCCATCCGTTCCTCGACGTCCGGCTCGTGCAGTTTGCGCTCGACATCCCGGACGAGCAGCGTAAGCGCGGCCGCTTCACCAAGTTCGTCCTGCGCGAAGCCCTCGGCGCCGACCTGCCGGACAGCGTCCGCTACCGTCGCACCAAGGGGGATTTCGCGTACGCGATCGCCGAGGCGGTCGAGGCGCTCGGCGGGGATGCGTTCTTCGGCGCGCTCCGGATCGCCGAGGCAGGCTGGGTCGATGGCGGCCTGGTGGCCGCGAAGTACCGGCTGATGCAGTCGCAGTATCCGCTCGGCCCGGACGTCTACGGCGATCACGTCCCGACGTTGTGGATGATCGCCGCCGTGGAGCTCTGGTTCCGCGAGAACATCGCCGACGGACGAATCGACGGTTCCGCGACAGGACCCGCCGGGGCTCGCATATAATGGCGCCATCCGATCCTCCTGGAGACACCGATGCATGACGACCAGACGGACACCGGCGATCGCCCCGCGCGCGAGCCTGGCACGCGCCGCCCGTATGCCACGCCGCGGTTGATCGAGTACGGGTCGGTCGCCAAGCTGACCCAGGGCACCCTGACGCGGCAGGCCGACAGCGCCGGGGCCGGGTTCCGAATGGACCTCCCCTGCCTGTGACCCCGTTCGCCTGCGCTTCCGTGGCGCTCCTGCCGGCTGGCCCGTGTCGCTGATCGTCGATCAGCATCGCGAGTATCTCTCCGACCCCGTCCGGCTCGCGGCGTTCCGCGCCGGCATCCACGAAGTGGTTCGCCCCGGGATGGTCGTCGCCGACATTGGCAGCGGCACCGGCATTCTCGGTTTGTTCGCGCTGGAAGCGGGCGCCGCCCGTGTGTACTCCATCGAAGCCACCGGCATGATCGAGATCGCGCAGGGGATCGCGATCGCCAACGGCTTCGGCCCCCGCTTCCATCGCGTGCAGCGCCATTCCTCGGAGGCCCACCTCCCGGAACCCGTCGATCTGTTCGTCTCGGACTTCGTCGGCCGCTTCGGCTTCGACGCTGGCATCTTCGAGATCTGTCCCGAGGCCGCCACCCGGATGCTCCGGCCCGGCGGTCTCCTGCTCCCGTCGCGCGTCTCCATGTTCCTCGCGCCGGTCGAGCGACGCGACCTCCACGATCAGGTCGCGTTCTGGAAGGCGCCCTGCGCCGGCTTCGATGTGAGCGCCGCCTTTCCGTGGGCCGCGAACACGGGCTATCCCGCCACCCTGCACCCGGACGATCTGCTGGCGGAGCCCGTCGAGGTCGTCAATGCCTCGACCCGCGACGCACTCACTCCAGCGCCGCGCGTCGATATCGAAGTCCGCGCCACCAGGGACGGCACCCTGCACGGCCTCGGCGGCTGGGCCACGGCGCAGCTCTCGCCGTCCGTCACGATGACGAATTC
>JANPJN010000720.1:0-5145 GCA_031425515.1 Acidobacteriota bacterium
AATCCCGAGTTCAGCGAGACGCTCGAGCTCGCCGGCGAGGCGGGCACGCGTTTCTCCGGGGTTCTCTGCGGGCGCGCCACCTGGGCCAACGGTGTGGCCGTCTACGGCAAGCAGGGGGGGGCGGCGTTCCGTACCTGGCTCGAAGACGAAGGGGTCAAGAACATCAAGAACGTCAACGAGCGCCTCAAGGCCGCGCATCCCTGGTACGAGTTCTACGGCGCGAAGTCCGCCGACGAACTGCGATAGGCCGTTCCGGAGGGCGCCGCCGCTCACACGAACGGCAGTGCCCTCACCTCCGCAGCCGCGCCGTCAACCGTCACCGGCGTGCCCGGCGCGGTGAAGTCCCGGTGGACGTAGCCCAGCGCAATCGCGCGTTCGAGGGCGGGAGACAGCACAGCGCTCGTCACGCTTCCCACGTCCCGATCGCCGCTGCGAATCACCGCGCCCCGCACGGGCACGCGGCTCGACTCGAGCGCCACGCCGACGAGCCGTCGCGCGACCCTGCCCTGCCCGCGATGGAGCACGCGGATGATCACTTCCTGTCCGACGTAGCAGCCCTTCGTCTGGCTGATCGCCCGGCTCTCGAGGCCCGCCTCGAGGGGAATCGTGTCCGTCGTCATATCCACGCCGAACCTCGGGCGGCCCGCCTCGACGCGACACACGTCAACCGCCTCGGCGCTGACCGACACGGCGCCGGCCGACCGGAGGCCCTCCGCGAGCGCGCCTGATGCTGCGCGGGGCACGACCAGGTCGAACCCCATCACACCCGCGTCGTCGCTCCTCATCACGATCACCGGATCCCCACGCCAAGCGACCACGGCACACGCGTGGATCGGCATCTCGTCGAGACGCTCCGCGCCCGGTGCAGATCCGCTCGCCGGCGCCAGCGCGTCCGCGACGGTTCTCGCGGCCATCGGGCCATAGACGCCGAGCTGTGACGTGGCGTCCGACCGGTCCTCGATCTGGACGTCTTCGCTGAAGATGAACATGCCCCACCTGTCGCGCACCGACGCAGACACCTCACGGGCCAGATCCACCAGCAACGCATCGCCCAGCTCGAACACGCGCATGTCGGCAATCATCCGCCCCTGCGCGGTCAGATACGCGGCGTAGCATCCGGTCCCTGCGCTGAGCGCCTCGATGTCGTTCGTGAGCAGCCCCTGGAGATAGCTCCGGCGGTCGCGGCCCGAGAGCCACAGACGGCCCTGCTCGGCGGACCGGTCGATGACGCCTGACGTGTGGCGAAGCGCGGAGTACTGGTCGGCTGAAACCATGGCGGGGGTTGCTGGTATCCTGACGGGATGGAGCTCCCCAGGTATTGTATCGTCGCGTCGGCGGCCCTCCTACTGAGCACCGGCGCGTGGCGTGACGCTGCCGCGAGCCAGGATCCGGCGGCACCGCCAGACGCAACCCGGCCCGCCCCGGCTACCGCGGTGCCCTCGGGTCAAATCGCGGCCTCACCGGTCGAAGGGGAATCCGAGTTCACGCTGTTCCTCGCAGGGCGCCGGGTTGGAACGGAGCAGGTGCGCGTCACACGCGCGGGCTCGACATGGATTCTTTCGTCCACGGCGGTCTTCGGCCCGCCCATCAACGTCACGGTCAACAGGTTCGAGCTGAAATACAGCGCCGACTGGCAGCCCACCGAGCTGCACATCGAAGCGATGCAGCCCGGCCGCACGTTCGCGCTCACCACGTCATTCGGCGTGACCACGGCGACGAACGTGATCACGCAGAACGGCGAAACGACCTCCCGGACCGACCAGATCTCCGCCCGCACGATCGTGCTGCCGAACAACTTCTATGCCGGCTACGTCGCGCTCGCGGCACGCCTCGCCGTCGCAGCGCCCGGCGCGGTCCTGCCGGTCTACGTCGCCCCGTCCGCCGAGATCAAGATCGCCGTCAAGTCGATTGTCGATGAACAGCTGGCAAGCCCCTCGGGGCCGCTCGCGACGAAGGCCTACAAGCTCACCTTCCAGAACCCCGGCGGCGCCCTCGAGGCCGACATCGTCATCGACGCGCGCGCACGGCTCCTCCGCCTCGAGATTCCCGCTGCGGGACTTCGCCTCGTCCGGTCCGATCTCGCCGGCATCGCCACCCGTCCGCAACCCATCCGTAACCCGACCGACACCGACGTCGTCATTCCCGCCGCCGGCTTCAACCTCGCCGGCACGCTGACCCACCCGCCTGGCGTCGGCCGGCTGCGCCACCCCGCCGTCGTGCTCGTCGCCGGGTCGGGCCAGCTCGAACGCGACGAGGAGGTCGCGGGGATCCCCCTCTTCGCCCAGCTCGCCGGATCGCTCGCGGAGCAGGGCTTCATCGTCTTGCGCTACGACAAGCGTGGAGTAGGGCAGAGCGGCGGGCGCGGCGAGCGCGCCACGCTCCAGGACTACGCCGAGGATCTGACAGGCGCTGTGAAGTGGATGGCTGGACGGCAGGATGTGGACCCGAAGCGGGTGGCGGTGGCAGGCCACAGCGAAGGAGGCGCGGTCGCAATGCTCGCCGCCACACGCGAAAAGCGCATCGGCCGGCTGGTGTTGATCGCCGCCCCCGGCAAGCCAGGCAGCGAACTGATTCTCGAACAGCAGCGCCACGTGCTGGACGTCCTGAAGACGCCCGATCCCGAGCGGCAGGCCAAGATCGATCTCCAGCAGAAGATCCAGGCGGCAGTGATCGCGGAGAAGGGATGGGACGGAGTGCCCCCGGCGCTGCGCGCCCAGGCCGATACCCCGTGGTTCCGCAGCCTGCTCCTCTTCGATCCCGCGAAGGTCATGAACAAAGTGAAGCAGCCGATCTTCATCGTCCAGGGCGATCTCGACACGCAGGTGCCTCCCGCGCATGCCGACGCGCTCGCCGGATTCGCGCGCGCGCGCAAGAAGGCGGGCCTCGTGGACGTGCTGCACCTGTCGGGGATCAACCACCTCCTCGTACCCGCCGTCAGCGGCGAAGTCTCGGAGTATGCCGGGCTGGAGCGTAAGACGATCGCCCCGGCAGTCGCCTCGGCCATCGCGGACTGGCTGAAGAAATAGCGCGGCGGCCCAGATAGCATAAAATCTGACGCATGAAAGTCGGTATTCCGCGGGAAACGTGGCCGGGCGAGACGCGGGTCGCCCTTGTTCCGGCCGCCGTGGCCGGTCTCCTGAAGGCCGGGCTCGACGTAGCGATCGAACAGGGCGCCGGCACGGCCGCCGGCTTTACAGACGACGCGTATCTCGCACAGGGGGCGTCCGTCGTCGGACGTGCCGAGGCGTTCGCGGCCGACATCCTGCTGCAGGTTCGCGCCACCCCGGGTGATCCGGCGCTGCTGCGCTCGGGTCAGACTGTCATCGGCTTCGCCGATCCGCTCGGGGCGCCGGACGGAGTTCGTGCGATTGCGGCGACGGGTGCGTCGCTGCTGTCGATGGAACTGATGCCGCGCATCACCCGCGCGCAAAGCATGGACGCTCTCTCGTCGATGGCCACCATCGCGGGCTACAAAGCCGTGCTCCTGGCCGCGACCACACTCCCGCGCATGTTTCCGATGCTGATGACGGCAGCCGGCACGATCTCTCCGGCCCGGGTGTTCATCATGGGCGCCGGCGTGGCCGGCCTCCAGGCCATCTCCACCGCGCGGCGCCTCGGCGCGAAGGTCGAGGCCTACGACGTCCGGCCGGCCGTCAAGGAGCAGGTGCAGAGCCTCGGCGCGCGCTTCGTCGAACTGCCGCTGGAATCCGGCGACTCGGAAGACAAGGGCGGATACGCCAGAGCGCAGGATGAAGCGTTCTACGTGCGCCAGCGCGAAATGATGATGAAGGTCGTCGCCGCGAGCGATGTCGTCATCACCACGGCGCTCATCCCGGGCAAGCGTGCCCCCATCCTGCTCACGAAGGAGATGGTCGAGGCCATGCCGCCGGGGTCGGTCATCGTGGACCTGGCCGCCGAGCGCGGCGGCAACTGCGAGCTCACGAAGCCTGACGAGGTCGTCGTCCATCGCGGCATCACGATCCTCGGCCCCTCGAACCCGCCGGCTCTCGTGCCGTATCACGCCAGCCAGATGTACTCCAAGAACATCACCACGTTCCTCATGCACCTGCTCGGCAAGGACGGCGCAACGCGGCCAGAGTTGCTGCTGGATCCGGACGATGAGATTACGCGGGAGACCCTGCTGACCCGCGGCGGCCAGGTGGTGCACGGCCGGGTCCGCGACCTGTAGCGATGTGGGTGCTCAAGACCGCTGACGCGGCGGAGCCGGCGTACACGTTCCGGATCCTTCCGGGGAACATCAAGACCATCGGACGGTCGGCCGGCGCCGAATTCACGGTCGAGGCCTCGCTGGTGTCGCGGCTGCACTGCCAGTTGAGCGCCGGCGCGACGGACCTCGAGGTCGTCGATCTCGATAGCACCAACGGCACGTTCGTGAATGGCGCCAGGGTGGAGCGCGCGTTGCTGAAGCCCGGGGATCGCCTGGGCGTCGGACGCGTGGAGCTCATCGTCGAGCGCTGATCATTCTTCCAGGAACGGATTCGTTCGTCGCTCCTGTCCGATGGTGGTGCTCGCGCCATGCCCGGGGTGCACCACCGTGTCGTCGGGGAAGGCGAACAGCACGTCCCGAATCGACCGCAGCAGCGTCGGAAGATCGCCGCCGGGCAAATCGGTGCGACCGATCGAACCCGCGAACAGCGTGTCGCCGACGAAGAGCTCCCGTTCCGTCCCGCCATCCCGGCCGACCGCGAGACACACGCCGCCCGGGCAATGGCCTGGCGTGTGATGCACCCACGCCGCCAGGCTCCCGAACCTCAAGGGGCCCTGACCATCGTAGAAGAAGTCCACCGGCGGCTGCGCCTCGACGCGCAGGCCAAACATCTGCCCCTGCTGGACGACGGCGTTGTACAGGAACTCGTCGTCGCGATGCAGTCCGACCGGGACCCCGAGCGCCGTCCTGGCGGCCGCAACGCCTGAAATGTGATCCAGATGCGCGTGGGTCAGAAGGATGTAGCGAATCGTCAGGTGGTGATCGGCCACCGCCTCCAGCAGGTCCCCCACATCGTCTCCGGGGTCGATGACGATGCCCTGACGGGTGTCGTCACAGCCGAGGACGAAGCCATTCTTGAAGAAGGGAGGGGCGGCGCGGGTCTCGATAATCATGGGGCTGAGCCTGTTTCCCTGCCA
>JANPJN010000721.1:0-1832 GCA_031425515.1 Acidobacteriota bacterium
CCCCGATATATCCTGTAATTGCGGCGCATGTGCCCGACGCCCTGGCGCACCCACGAATGATGACACTTCCCCCTGCGTCCCTGCGCACCTTCCTGATCCCGACGCTGGCGCTGATCTCGATCTTCGCGGGGACGTCGGCATCGATCGTCGCGGCCCAGCCCCCGGCCTCCCAAGCATCGCCTGCGACCTCGGCGTCGCTCCAGGAGCGGCTGAATCGTGTCGGCGCCAGCCTCTCCTCCGGGGCACCACGCGTCGACGCCGCCATCCAGGAGCTGAAGGCGATCCTCGCGATCGACCCCCGCTCAGCCGACGCCCACCTCTTTCTGGGGATGGCGTACCGCATACTCGGATCCGCCGACCTCATGGGAGAAGCACGAGCGGAACTGGTGCAGGCGCTCGAGCTCAATCCGTCGCTCGTGGCCGCGCGCTTCATCCTGGCGCAGCTGTATCTCGACATCCGCCGCCCCACCGGCGCGAAAGAAACCCTGACGACGGGTCTGGTGCAGCATCCGGGGCAGCCGCAACTGCTGGCGCTGCTCGCAGAGGCCGAGCGGCAACTCGGCGATCCGCGCACCTCGGCGGACCTGGCGCGCCGGGCGCTGCAGGGCGATCCTGCGCTCCTGCAGGCGCGCTACTACCTGGGGCTCGCGCTTCTCGACCTGGGGCAGCGCGCCGAGGGCATCGCCGAGCTCGAACAAGTCGTCCGCGCCGACGCACCCGCCGCCGAGGCGCACCTGGCCCTCGGCACCGCCTACCTCGATGCCGGACGCAGCGCCGCGGCACTGGCCCCGCTCCAGCGGGCCGCGACCATCGACCCCTCGCGCGTGGAGACCCGCCTCGCCCTCTCCAGGGCGTATCGCCTCGAAGGACGCCTCGATCGGGCGACGCGGCAACTCACTCTCGCACGTCCCGGCGCGCTGGCCGCCTCGGCGTCCAACGCCTCGCGTGACGACCTCGAACCGGCCTACTACCTCGAGCTCGGACTGGTCGCCCTGAAGCGCGGACGCCTGACCGCAGCCGCCGATGCGTTCGACAAAGTGCTCGCCCTTGAACCAGCGCACGCGGAGGCCACCCGGCGCCTCGCCGACATACGCAAGGCGCGCGGCGCGGGCGCCGTGCGCACGCCGGAGCCCCGCCGATGACGCCGGCACGCTGGGGCGCGAGACTGGCGCTCGTGCTGCTCCCAGTCTTCATTTCCTCACCGGCCGCGCAGGCTCCTCCGACGACCGAGGGCTCAATCCGCTTCACGGACGTCACCACCGCCTCCCGCATCGGATTCGTCCACCAATCCGGTGCCTCGGCCGACAAGTACATGTTCGAGACCTTCGGGTCCGGCGTCGCGTGGATCGACTTCGACAACGACGGCTTCCCCGATCTCTACTTCGTCAACGGCGCGCCAGGCAGCGCCAACGCGCTGTATCGCAACAACAGGGACGGCACCTTCACCGACGCCACCGCCGCGGCAGGCGTCGCCGCCGACGGCAGCCGCGCCTACAAGACCGGGGTCGCGGTCGGCGATTTCGACGGCAACGGCTACCTCGATCTGTACGTCACCGCCTTTGGCCCGAACATCCTCTACCGCAACAACGGCAACGGCACCTTCACCGACGTGACCGCCGCGGCCGGCGTTGCCGGCGGGCCCACGGACTGGAGCACGAGCACCGGCTTCCTCGACTTCGACCGCGACGGCGATCTCGATCTCTTCGTCGTCAACTATCTCGACTTCCGGATGCAGGACAATCCGTACTGCGGCCTCCGGAAGGAGGGGTACCGGATGTACTGCAATCCGACCATCTTCGACGGCCGCGCTGACCGGCTCTTTCGCAACAACG
>JANPJN010000722.1:0-7861 GCA_031425515.1 Acidobacteriota bacterium
CCCGGCTCGATCGTGAAGGCCATGCCGGGCGCGAGCGGCCCGGGCACGGAGACGTCATGCACGTCCATCCCGATCCAGTGCGACACCCCGTGCGTGGACCAGGTCTTGAACTGTGTCCCGGCGGGATCCGTGATGAGGCCGAGGCGCAGCAGGCCGGCCTTCAGGATCTCGTCGCAGGCCTTCTGGACATCGCGCAGCGTTGCACCCGTCTTCGCCGCGGCTTCCCCGGCCGCCTGCGAGGCGAGCACGATCTCGTAGATGTCGCGCTGCTCGCGTGAGAACCGGCCGCTGACGGGATAGGTCCGTGTGATGTCGCCGGTCAGCCCCTGATAGTTTGCGGCGGCGTCCACGAGGATCAGATCGCCCGGCTCCATCTTCCGCTCGGACTTCTGATAATGGAGGATCGTGGCGTTCGGCCCGCTGCCGACGATGGAGGGGTAGCCCCAGCTCATGGCGCCGTTGCGGAGATAGACCTCTTCGATGGCCGCTTCCACTTCGTATTCGTACTTGCCGGGCGCCGCCGCGCGCATGCCGGCGCGGTGGGCGTCGCTCGAGATGCGCACGCTGCGCCGGAGCACCTCCTGCTCGTACGACGTCTTGATCTGGCGCGCCTCCGCCAGGAGCGGCCCCGCGTCACGAATCGAGAACCCGAAGAACCGGTCGCGCAGCCTGGCCGCGTACTGCGCCGCCCGGCCCGGCGGCGCCGCGAGATCGGTGGGGGAGTCGGAGACGACGGCCAGCGTCGCGCGGTTGTCGGCCAGGGCCTGCAGAAAGCGGCCGTAGTCGGCCGTGGCGGTGCCGGCGCGTCGCGCGAAGAGGGCGGCGATGAAGGGGTCGAACTGCGTGGCGGTCATGACCGTCGTGACGCCGCTCGCGGTCGAGGCCTCGGCCGGCGTGAGGCTGTGGCCATTCCAGTGCTCGCGCCGCGCATCGGCCTCGCGAACGAAAAGAAACTCCCGCGCCCCCTCGCTGCCCGGCATCAGGACGAGAATCGTGTCTTCCTGATCGATACCCGTCAGGTAGAGCAGGTTGCTGTCCTGCCGGAACTCGTAGCTGACGTCGCCGGAGAAGACGCGGGTCGGGGCGCTCCAGAACACGGCCAGCGCGTCGGGCCCCAGGCGCTCCATCAGGCGCGCGCGCCGCTGGTGCAGGTCGTCCTGCAGGGGACCCGCGGCGGCGGGCAGCGCGATCAGGATCAAGGTGAAGAGGGCAAAGCCGGTCCGGCGGAGTCGGTCGTAGCGCATGGGCGGATTGTACCAGACCCGGCCCGGGCGCCCCGCGGTGGTCGCCGGGCAAGGCCACCGTCCTGTCCGTCCATGGCCGCCCTGCATTTGACACGCCTCGCGCGCAGGTATTAACTATCCGGTTAGTCAACCATGCCGACCGCCAGACGACCGGCCCCCGCGCGTTCCCGGCGTCCCGCACGCCCGCCCGCGGGATCGCGCGAGCGCCTGCTGGCCGCCGCGGCCGCGGATTTCGCCGCGCGCGGATTCAGCGGCGCCAGCGTGGACCGCATCGCCCGACAGGCCCGCGTCAACAAGGCGATGATCTACTACCACTTCCACAGCAAGGCCGCGCTCTATCAGGAAATCCTGCGGGACATGTTCGAGGCCGTCGCCCGCCGCGTCGGCGACGTCGCGCGCGACACGGCCGACCCCGCCGACAAGATCCGGGGCTTCGTGGCGGCCATCGCGACGGAGGCGGAGGCGCGCCCGCACTTTCCGCCCATCTGGTTCCGGGAGATCGCCGACGCCGGCCGGCACCTCGACGCCCGCACCACAGCCGAGATGGCGCGCATCATCGCCGCGCTCGGCGGCATCATCGGCGAAGGCGTCGCGTCCAGGCGCTTTCGCCCCATCCCCGCCCTTCTCGTCCACGCGGGCATCGTCGCGCCCCTGCTCCTCTATTTCGCCAGCGGCGACCTTCGCCGCCGGCTCGAGCGCCGAGGGGCGCATCACATCCAGCGGCGCGAGATTATCAGCCACGTGCAGCGCATCGCGCTCGCCACTCTGGAGGCCCCGGCGTGACCACGCCTTCGCGGGCCGCACGCCTGATCCTCATGGCGCTCCCGGCCATCGTCGCCGCATCCGGCGGGTGCCGTTCGCGCCAGGCGAGCGAATCGCCCAGGGCCTCCGGCTACGTCGAGGCGACCGAAGTACGGGTCGCCCCGGAGGTGGGCGGGCGCGTCCTCGAGGTGTTCGTCGCCGAGGGGGACGCAGTGGCCGTCGGCGCGCGCATCGCGACGCTCGACACGGCGGACCTCGACATCGCTCTGCGCCGGGCGTCCGCCGAGCGCGACCAGGCCCGGGCGCAACTCCGCCTGCTCGCCGCCGGCGCGAGGCGGGAAGACGTCCGGCAGGCCTCCGCCCAGGCCGAGTCGCTCCAGGCCGACCTCGAGGCCGCCGACGCGGAGCTGCAGTCGGCGACCGCGGACCTCGCCCGCTTCGAAGCGCTGCTCGCCACGAAGGCCGGCTCGCGCAAGCAGGGCGACGATGCGGCGACGCGGCGGCGGGTGGCGGCGTCGCGGGTGGCCGCGGCGCGGCAGCGGGCCCGGGCGGCGACCGAAGGGGTCGCCCGACTCGAGGCCGGGGCACGCGTGGAGGAGCTCGACGCGGCGCGCGCACGGGTGGCAGCCGTCGAGGCACAGATTGAAGGACTCGAGAAGAACCGCCGGGATGCCGTGCTCCTCTCGCCTGTCTCCGGGACCGTCACCTCGACACTGGTGGATGCCGGCGAGATCATCGCCCCCCGCACCGCCATTGTCGTTGTCACCGACCTGACCAGGCCGTGGGCGAACGTGTATGTGGACGAGCCGGTCGTGCCACGGCTGCGCCTCGGGCAGCGGGTCACCCTGGTGACGGACGGGGGCCAGCGGATCGAGGGGCCGATCACCTTCATCTCGCCACGGGCCGAGTTCACCCCGCGCAACGTGCAGACGGCTGCCGAGCGATCGCGGCTGGTGTATCGCATCAAGGTGACGGTCGAGAATCCCGACGGCATTCTCAAGTCGGGGATGCCAGTCGATGCGGAGCTGCCGAAGTAGGCGGCAATCCCCATGTCCTGCAGCGCGCTGAGCCTTCGCGGTGTGAGCAGACAGTTCGGCGCCACGCGCGCGGTGGACGAGCTCTCGTTCGAGATATCTGAAGGCGAGATGTTCGGCCTGATCGGGCCGGACGGCGCCGGCAAGACGACGACCATCCGCCTGGCGTGCGGGCTGCTGCGGCCGCATGGCGGAGAGATCCGGGTGCTCGGCCGCGATCCGGTGCGGGAGCACCGGGCCGTGGCGGCGGAGGTCGGCTACCTGTCGCAGCGGTTCTCGCTGTACGGCGATCTCACGGTGGACGAGAACATCGCGTTCTTCGCCGAGATCCACGGCGTGGCCCGGTCTCGCGCCGTCCGAGACCGCCTGCTGGACCTGACGCGACTCGCGGCGTTCCGATCCCGTCGGGCGGATCTGCTGTCGGGCGGGATGAAGCAGAAGCTCGCGCTCGCCTGCACGCTCGTCCATGCGCCGAAACTGCTGCTGCTCGACGAGCCCACCACGGGCGTGGATCCGGTGTCGAGGCGTGAGTTCTGGAAACTGCTCTCCGAGTTCCTGGCCCAGGGCCTCACCATCGTGATGGCGACGCCGTATCTGGACGAGGCCGAGCGGTGCAGCCGCGTCGCGCTGCTGCACGAGGGGCGCCTGCTTGCGCTCGACCCCCCGGGCGAGCTGCAGCGGCGGATGGGCCAGGTGCTCGAAGTCTCGGTCGGGGCACGCCGCCCTCCTGTGGATGTTCTCGCTGCCGTGCCTGGCGTGCGAGACGTGCAGCCGTTCGGCGACCGCGCCCACGTGCGCCTGGAGGGCACATCACTGGAGGACGGGAGTCGCGCGATCGAGGCGGCCCTTGCGACCGGGCAGGGTGGTGCCGTGTCGGTCAGGCCGGTGGATGCCAGGCTGGAAGACGTCTTCATCGATCTCATCGGCACGGCCCGCGAGTCGCGTTCCTCGCCGCGGAGAGCCGTATGAGGCGCATCAGCGTCCTGGTGATGGCGACGTGCCTCGGTGCGACCGCGCCGTCCACGGCGCAGGAGGCGCAGCCGGCCGGGGGTGCGCCGATGCGCCTGACGCTCGAGGAGGCCATCGGGCGCGGGCTCACCAGCAGCCACCGCCTCGCCGAGCTCGCCGCTCGCGATGAGGGGGCCGAGGCCGCCGAGTCGGGCCGCCGCGCGGCGGGTCTGCCGCTGGTCTCGCTGGCCGGCGGCTACACCCGCACGAACCACGTCGACGCCTTCGGGATCGCGGTGCCCGGGATGCCGCTGCGCACGATCTATCCGGACATCCCCGACAACGCGCGCGCCCGCCTCGATCTGCAGTGGCCGGTCTACACGGGGGGGCGCCTGGAGGCGCTCGCGCGTGCGGCCCGGGCCGATCGCGGGGCCGCCGCAGAGGATCTGGCCGCCGCCCGCGCCGACCTCCGCCTCGAGATCACCCGCGCGTTCTGGGCGCTCCTGACGGCCCGTGAAACCGAGACGGTCGTCGGTGCGTCGCTGCGCAGCATGGACGCGCATGTCGGGGACCTGCGCAGCCGGCTGGAACAGGGACTCATCCCGCCCAACGACGTGCTGTCCGCCGAGGCGCAGCAGTCGCGCGCACGACTCCTCGCCATCGAAGCCTCGACACTCGCCGGCGTCGCCGACGCGGATCTGCGCCGTCTCGCCGGGATGGAGGGGGAGGGCGCCATTCAGCCCGCCGCCGACCTTGCTCCGCCTGTTTCGGCCAGCGACCCCGATGCGACCCGGGTTGCCCCCGGCGCCGACGCCCGTCCGGAGCGGCGCGCGCTGTCGAGCCGCGTGGCCGCCTTCCGCGCTCGTTCGGACGCGGCGGCCGCATCCGGCCGGCCGCAGGTCGGCGTCGGTGCCGGCTACGATTACGCGCGCCCGAATCCCCGCATCTTCCCGAGGATCGGCGAGTGGCGGGCGTCGTGGGATGTCTCCCTCAACGTGAGCTGGCTTGTCTTCGACGGCGGCCGCCGCCGGGCGGAAGTGGCAGAGGCTCTCGCAGGCGTCAGGGGAGCGGAAGCACGAGCGGCGGAGTTCGATCGTCAGAGGACGTTTGAAGTGCGCCAGCGACATCTCGAACGCGACGCAAGCCGCATGGCCGTCCAGACGGCGGACGCAGGTGTCGCGAGCGCTACCGAGGCGCGCCGCGTCGTGGGGGAGCGCTTCGCTGCCGGTGTCGCAATCAACACCGAGGTGCTGGATGCCGAGCTCGCGCTCCTCCAGGCGCGACTCGATCGGACCCGCGCGCTGGCGAACGCGCGGCTGGCCGATGCGCGGCTCCTGCGCGCCGTCGGCGAATGACGACCGATGACGACAGGCACGGCGCCGCCGCCCCCCGCGATTGACGTTCGGGACCTGAGCCGTCGCTTCGGCTCGTTTCTCGCCGTGGATGCCGTCTCGTTCGAGGTGGCGCGAGGGTCGATCTTCGGGCTGCTCGGCAGCAACGGCGCCGGCAAATCGACGACGTTCCGGATGCTCTGCGGACTGCTTCGTCCCTCGTCCGGGTCGGCGCTCATCGACGGCATCAACGTCGCGCGCGATCCCGAAGCGGTCAAGCGGCGGATCGGCTACATGTCGCAGCGGTTCTCGCTCTACGAGCTCCTCACGGTCGTCCAGAACATCGACTTCTTCGGCGGGATGTACGGCCTCGGACGCGCTCGCCTGGCCGAGCGGCGGGAGTTCGTGCTGCGGATGGCGGGCCTCGAGGGCCGTGAATCGCAGCTCGCGCGCGACCTGGCCGGGGGCTGGCGCCAGCGGCTCGCCCTGGGCTGCGCGCTTCTGCACGAGCCCGCCCTGCTGTTTCTCGACGAGCCGACCGGTGGCGTCGATCCCCTGTCTCGACGACAGTTCTGGCGCCTCATCGACGACCTGGCGGCATCGGGCGTCACCATCATGGTCACGACCCACTACCTGGACGAGGCCGAGCGCTGCCACCGCGTGGCGCTCATGCACGCCGGCCGCGTCGCGGCGATCGGCACGACCGGCGAGGTCAAGGGCGTCTTCGCGGGGCGCGCCATCATCGAAGTCCACTCGGCACGCGCGCTCGAGGCGATGGCGGCGCTCGACGCCATGCCGGGGGTGCAGAAAACCAGCCTGTTTGGCACCGCCGTCCACGCCGTCATGCGCCCGGGCGCCGGGGGCTCCGGCGACGTCGCGGACCACCTCCGGCACCGGGGTATTCCCGTGGACACGGTCGAGGAGGTCAGCCCCTCGCTCGAGGACGTGTTCCTCGACGTCGTCGAAACGGCGGAGACAAAGCGGGACCTCGTGTCGTGAGGCGCGCGCTCGCCGTCTGCCGGAAGGAGCTGCGCCAGATCGCCCGCGACCGGCGGACGCTGATGATCCTGCTCTTCGTGCCGGCGTTCTTTCTCCTCCTGTTTGGCTACGCCCTGAACTTCGACATCCGGCACGTGACGCTTGCGGTCGAGGATCGCGACGGGACGCCGGAAAGCCGGGCCGTCGTATCCGCGTTCATCAACTCGGGCTACTTCGATCTCGCGGCCTCCGTGCACGCCCCCCGGGAGACCGAGCGGCTACTGGATCTGGGGAGGGCGACGGCAGCGCTCGTCATACCCGACGGTTTCGCGCGCGGCCTCCGCGCCGGTCGCGTGCCCCCGGTGCAGGTGATCATCAGCGGCGAGAACGCCAATACGGCGGCCACGGTCCTGGGCTATGCCGGCAGCATCCTGCGCACCGCGGGCGCGGCCCTGTCGCCCGGATCGCGACCACCGCCGGCACGTCTGACGGCGGAGCCCCGCATCTGGTACAACCCGGAGCTTCGCAGCACGCTCTTCCTCGTGCCGGGCCTCATCGCCTACATCGCCATGATTACCGCCGTCGCCTCGACGGCCCTTTCTATCGTCCGCGAGAAGGAGGCCGGGACGATGGAGCAGATCCGGATGGCGCCGATGAGCACCACGGCCTTCGTGATCGGCAAGACGCTCCCGTACTTCCTCATTGCGCTCGCCTCGGCGGCCCTCATCATCGGAGCGTCGATGCTGCTCTTCGGCCTGCCGATGCGGGGCGACTGGCTGGCGCTCCTTGCCGCCCTGTCGTTGTTCCTCGCCGGCGCTCTCGCGACGGGCCTCCTGATCTCGACCGCATCCGACACCCAGCAGGTCGCCTTTCAGCTGGCGCTGCTCGTCTCTTTCCTTCCGACGATCATGCTGTCCGGCTTCATTTTTCCCATCAGCAGCATGCCCGAGGCGCTGCAGGCGGTGACCCGCCTCGTGCCTGCCCGCTACTTTCTCGTCGCGCTTCGGGGGATCGTGCTGAAAGGCACGCCGCTCAGCCACCTGCTGCCGCAGGTTGGCGCGCTGGCGCTCTATGCCACCGTCATGCTGGCGTTATCGTCGCTGCGTCTGGCGCGGGAGTCCAGCCGATGAGACGTCTCCGCCATCTCGTCCGGAAGGAGTTCCAGGAGCTACGGAGGAATCCGCGGCTCTTCGGACTGGTGGTGATTGCCCCGATCCTCCAGCTCACGCTTCTCGGCTATGCCGCCACCACCGACATTCGAGACGTGCCGGTCGTCGTGGCCGACGGCGATCGATCGAGTGCCAGCCGGGCGCTCATCGCACGGTTCGAGGCCTCTCCCGGCTTCTCCGTGATCCAGGTCGTCACGACCGCCCCGGAGACGGCCGCATTCCTCGAGCGCGGTGCGGCGTGGCTCGCGCTCGCAATTCCTGCCGACTACGGCGCGAAACTCCAGCGCGGCGAATCGGCGGTCGTGCAGGTGGTTGCCGACGGCACGGACGCGAACTCCACGACGGTGGCACTCGGGTATGCGACCGGCCTGATTGGCGCGTACGCGCAGGAGCTC
>JANPJN010000723.1:0-4973 GCA_031425515.1 Acidobacteriota bacterium
TAGGCCAGGCCCGCGGGGGACTCGGCGTTGTACTCGGCGAAATGGATCGAGTCGGGCAGCAGGAACGCATCGAGCCTGGATGCCGTGCTCGCGCAGGCGTAGCCCGGTTCTACTCGCACGAGCGCCTCTTCAGCCTCCGTCAGCCCCAGTTGCGCGAACACGGACGGAGACTCGAGCGCCGCCGCGGTGACCTTCTCGCCAAGTGCCGCGATGCGTTCGGCCGCCTCCCGCATCCGGGCCTCGTCGGCCTCGGTCAGGAAGAACGGCCGGAGAAACGGGCAGGTGATCCGTTCGCCGAAGGTGAGCTTTCGCTCGCGCATGGCGGCGGAAAGCCCCGCGGTGAAAGCCGGCGCAAGTTCGACCCCGGGCCGCAGCAGCGCATGCCACGACGCAACCGGATCCATCAGCGCGGTCCGGGCGCGGGCGCGCCGGTGAAGCCGGCCGGGGCGCCGATTCCGAGCATCTCCTCCCAGCGCGGCCAGCACTGCGACGGATCGTTGTCGAGCGCCCGCGCGATCACGAGCGACGTCATCTTCTCGATCACGAGGGAGAAGTAGAACGGTGTGATCCGGTCGCGTTCGAAATCCGGCGCGGGGTTCAGATAGTCGATCGCATAGGGCACACCATCCCGCATGGCGAACTCGATGGTGTTCATCTCGTACCCGAGGGCGCGATTGATCGTCTGCGCGTCGCGCACGACCCGTGCGCCGACGTCGGATGACAGGTAATTGTGATCGACCAGGTAGCGCCGCTCACGCGGATCGTAGGCCACCGGCGTGATGTCGGTCTTGCCAAACGTGAAGCACCGCACGTAGAGATCGAAGTCGATGAACTCCTGCAGCGTCATGCAGTACGGCGCCGTGCCGGCATACGCCTCGAGGAGCTCGGCCTTGTCGTGCACCTTGTAGACGTGCTTCCATCCGCCGCCGGAATACGGCTTCAGGATCGCAGGGCGTCCGACATAGTCGAGCAGCGCATCCCAATCCAACGGGTACTGGAGGTTGCGCAGCGACTCCGGCGCGAGATCGACATCCGCGGGGTAGCCGCGCTGGGGAAGCAGCACGGTCTTCGGAATCGCGCATCCCAGCTTCGCCATCACGGCGTAGTTGAAATACTTGTCGTCCGCCGTCCACCAGAACGGGTTGTTGATCACGTACGTACCCTGAAGCACCGCCTGCTTCAGCGCCCCCCGGTAGTACTCCACCTCGTGAGAGATGCGATCGACGATCACGCGGTAGCGCGCGGGCTCGTCCATCTTCGTCCCGCCGAACGTCACCATCTCGGCCGTGATTCCGTGCGGCACACCCGCCCGGTTGACGGCCTCGATAAACGCTGGCGGAAAGCTCGACTCCCGCCCCACCAGCAGCCCGACCTTCATCGTCCCGTTCGACGCGCTCATGCCCGCTCCCTCTCGCGCCGGTCAACCCCGACGTGCGTCTCCTGGACGATGTGCTGGACGACGGCCCGGAGATCGCCCGTCTCCCTGAACACCGCGAGCTGCCGCTCCGCGCTCGTGCCTTCTCTCAGCACGGTGTGCACGTACTCCACCGCCTCGCGACTCTGCAGCTCGTCCACGACGTCGTCCACGAACTCGAGCAGTTCGAGCGCGAGCTGCCGCATCGGCACTTCGGCGCGCTTCCCGAAGTCAATCAGCTTGCCGTCGATCCCCCAGCGCGCCGCCCGCCACTTGTTCTCCTCGATGAGCGGCTTCGGATACAGGCGGAAGCTCATGTTCCGCGAGTACAGCCGGTGCAGCTTGACGATGATCGCCTGCGCCAGTGCGCCGAGCATCACGGCCGCCTCGGGCTTCGTCGGCACGTCGCACACCCTGAACTCGAGTGTGCCGAAGGACGGATGGGGCCGCACATCCCACCAGATCTTCCGCGCATCGTCTATGCAGTGCAGGTCCACGAGGAGCTGCACGTAGCTCTCGTACTCGCCCCAGGACCCGAAGTGCTCCGGCACGCCGGTCCGCGGAAACCGCCGGAAGATCGTCGTGCGGTACGACTTCAACCCCGTGTCGCGCCCCATCCAGAACGGCGAGCTCGTCGAGAGCGCGAGCAGGTGAGGCAGGAAGTACCGCGCCTGGTTCATCAGATCGATCATCGTCTGGCCGGGGGGCACCGCCACGTGCACGTGCAGGCCGAAGATCAGCAGCGAGCGCGCGAGCTGCTGGAGCTCTTCGACGATGCTGTCGTAGCGAACGCCCGGGGAGAGGATCTGGTCCTTCCAGTGGGAGAAGGGATGGGTGCCGGCGGCCGCGACGGCCAGTCCGACGCGTTCGGCGCCGCCGGTGAGCTCGCGGCGGATGCGGAAGATCTCGTCGGCGAGCTCGGGCACGCCATCGCAGATCCGGGTGCCGACCTCGACGATGGACTGGTGAAGCTCGGGCTTGATCTGTTCGCCGAGCGCGGGCGCGCTCGAGGCCAGGAGCTCCGAGACATGCGAGCGGAGCTCCCACGTCTCCGGATCGACGATCTGGAACTCCTCCTCCACGCCGACCGTGAAGCGATGCGCCATCGGAGCCGATGATACTGCGATCAGTTCCGGTTCATGTACCGGGCCGGGTCCTGATCGAATTTCTTCTTGCAGATGGGGGCGCAGAAATAGATCGTCTGGCCCTGATACTCGCTCGTCGCCGCGGCGGTCTTTTCGTCGATCGTCATGCCGCAGACCGGATCTTTCACCATGGGAGTCTCCTTTTGGTGTGCTGGTTGCCCGTGGGTGTCGTCAGCTTGCTCAGGGAGCGCGCCAGAGTGCCGATTCGGTCCGGGCGGTCTTCAGATACGCCTCCATGCGCGCCACGACGTCGGGATGCGCGGCGGCGACCTCGCGCTGCTCCGACGGATCGGCGTCAAGGTCGTAGAGCTCGAGAGGCGTGCCTGGCTTCAGGCGGAGCGCCTTCCATTGGCCCATGCGGATCGCCTGCTGGAAGCCGCGCTCGTGAAATTCCCAGTAGAGCGGGGCGTGATCGACGCTGGCGGATCCGCGCAGTGCGGTGGCGAGTGAGACGCCGTCGAGTCCGGCGGGCGGACGCGCACCAGCGAGGTCCGCGAGCGTCGGCAGCATGTCCCAGTGTGCCCAGATCTGCGGGCTGACGCGGCCGGCAGGGACCGTGCCGGGCCAGCGCGCAATCATCGGCACGCGGATGCCTCCCTCGTAAAGGTCACGCTTGATACCGCGCAGCGGGCCTGCGCTCCGGAAGTAGGCCGGGTCGGCGCCCCCCTCGCGGTGCGGTCCGTTGTCGCTGGTGAAGAGGATCAGCGTACGGCCGTCGAGGCCCTGCGTGCGAATCACATCCGCGAGGCGTCCGACGTCGCGATCCATCCGCGTGATCATGGCGGCAAAGGCGGCCAGCGGCGTTGGCTGCGAGCGATAGCCGAGAGACGGACCGTCCCCGCTCGCGCCGGTTGCACGCGCGTCCGCCGCGGCGTTGGTGAACGGCCGTTCCTCGAAGCGGCCGCGAAACGGCGCCATCGAATCCTCGGGCGCGCGCATCTCCGCGTGCGGGACGGTGTAGTTCAGATAGACGAAAAACGGACGGTCGTCCTTCTGCTGGATGAAGGCGGCGGCTTCCTTCGTGAACAGATCCCCGACGTAGTCGCTGTCGGGGCTTGCCGGGACGCGTTCGCCGTTGCGCCACAGGTGGTCGGTGTACTGCCGGTGCGCGTGGCGCTGATCGAGAAAGCCGAATGCGAGGTCGAAGCCCTGCCGGTCGGGCATGCCGGTCGAGCCCGGCTGTCCAATCCCCCACTTCCCGATCACCGCCGTGCGATATCCCGCCTGCTTCAGCACCTCCGCCACCGTCACATCGTCGGCCGGCAGCGGGACGTCGCCCATGGCGGCGCCGCCGTTGCCGCGGATCGAGGCGTGCCCGGTGTGGCGCCCGGTCATGAGCGAGGCGCGCGAGGGGGCGCAGACCGTGCTGCCCGAGTAGTACTGCGTGAAGCGGGTGCCTTCGCGGGCGAGCCGATCGAGGTTGGGGGTGGTGAACCGCGTCTGGCCGTAGGCGCTCAGGTCTCCGTAACCGAGATCATCCGCATGGATCAGGAGGAGGTGCGGCGCACCGTCCCGGCGGACGGCAGTCTGGGAGTCCGGCCGCGGAGACGCCGCAAGGACCGCCGCGACGACAACGAGGGCAGGGAGCGCCTTCCGCATGGACGAGCTCCTCACTTCAGGTCCTCTTCGATGAGCGCGGTATTGATGGCGAACGCCGCTTCGGCCCCTTCCGACGCCGCGACGATCACCCACTGCACCGCTCTCGAGGCATCCCCCGCCACGAAGAGCCCCGGCAGGTGTGTCCGCTCGTACTTGCCGGTCGGGATGGTGCCCTTCTCGTTCAGCTCGCAGCCAAGGCCCATCGCAAGCTCCGACCGCTGCGCCTGGCCGTTCGTGAAGAACATCGCGCGCCGCGCGAGCGGGGCGCCTGTCCGGAACATCACCCGCTCGAGGATGCCGTCGCGCCCTTCGAGCGACGCGATCCGCTCCTCACGAATGGCGATCCCGTTGCGCGCAAGCTTCGCGAGGCTCTCCGCCTCGATCTCGCCGGGGCCGTCCGTACAGAGGACGAGATCCCGGCTCCACCCGGTCAACTCCAGCGCGAGACCTGCGCCGCTCTTGCCGCGGCCATAGACGACGAGCGGCTGATCGCGCAGTTCCCATCCGTCGCAGTAGGGGCAGTGAAACACGCTGCGCCCGTACAGCTCGCGGATGCCGTCGATGTCCGGAAGGTTGTCCACCACGCCGGTCGCGATCAGCAGCTTGCGCGACACGATCGTCTGGCCGTCCTCGAGCGTCACCTTGAAGCGTCCGCCTTCGATGCATTCCGCGCCCGTTGCTCCGACCGGCTTGAGCTGCACGGTGTCGTACTGCTCCAACTCGCGGCGGCCGATGGCCAGGAACTCGGACGGAGGAATACCGTCGCGGGTCAGGTACCCGTGGAGCGCCAGGGACGCCGCGTTGCGCGGGCGGCC
>JANPJN010000724.1:0-3245 GCA_031425515.1 Acidobacteriota bacterium
CGCGTGGCCGTCGCCCGTGCGGTGGCCGGCACCCCCTCGATTCTCCTCGCCGACGAGCCGACGGGGAACCTCGACTCGAAGAACGGAGAGGCAGTCATGGACCTGCTGAAGGAACTGCACCGCGAAGGGGCGACGATCTGCATGGTCACGCACGACCCCCGCTACGCACGCCACGCCGACCGCTCGATCCACCTGTTCGACGGACGCGTGGTCGAGGAGGACGGCAGCAAGCACCGCGGCGAACGCGCGCTGGAGGAAAGCGGCTTCGACGTCGCGCACTGACACACCCCTGCATGGTGACCGACGACAGCCGGAGCCACCCGGGGGATGCCGTGGAGCCGGCGTCACGCGCCCTTCCGCCGGGAGAGCCGCGCGTGCTCATCGCCGACGATCAGGCGGAGGTGCTCGAGGCACTCCAACTCCTCCTCGATGGCGCCGGCATGGTCCTCGAAACGTCCGTCTCGCCGGCCGGCGTCCTCGCCGCCGTCGAGGCGCGGGAGTTCGATGTCGCGCTGATCGACCTCAATTACGCGCGCGCGGCCACCTCCGGCCGCGAAGGCCTCTCGCTCCTCTCCCGCCTCCAGGCCTCAGACCCCACCCTCTCCGTCGTCGTCATGACTACCTGGGGCAGCGTCGATCTCGCCATCGAGGCGATGCGGCGCGGCGCCAGAGACTTCGTGCAGAAGCCCTGGGATCCGGCGCGCGTGCTGGCCACGGTACGCGCGCAGACCGCTCTCGCGCGGGCGCTGCGAAAGGCACAGCGACTGAATGCGGAGAACGTGATGCTGCGCGGCGAGGCAGAGCCCGAGTGGGTCGCGGAGTCGGTGGCGATGCAGGGATTGCTGCGGTCGGTGGCACACGCCGGCCCCTCCGACGGGCACGTGCTCATTGTCGGAGAGCACGGGACGGGGAAAGGGTCGGTCGCGCGGGAGCTGGTGGCACGGTCGAGCCGCGCGGAAGGACCGCTGATCGTGGTGAGCCCGGCCGGTCTCTCCGAAGACGTGCTGGAGCGGCGCCTCTTCGGGCAGGCCGACGACGCTTCGGGGACCGGCTGCATCGGGCGGATCGAGCTGGCTGACCGCGGGACGCTCTTTGTCCATGAACTGGCCAGCATGCCGAGGCCCGCGCAGGCGAGGCTGCTCCGCGTCATCGAGACCGGGGTCGTGGAGCGGCCGGGATCGTCCCGTCCGCGCAGGGTCGAGACGCGGATCGTGGGCGCCACCACCGCGAACCTGCACGCGGAGGCCGCCGCGGGGCGATTCCTGCCCGACTTGCTCTTCCGGTTGAACGCCGTCGAGATCCGCGTGCCTCCGCTGCGCGAACGCCGGGAGGACCTGCCCCGGCTTGCCGGGCAGTTCCTGCGGCAGCATGCGCGGTATGCACGGACGCGCGTCAGCGGCTTCGAGCCGGCCGCGCTGCAACTGATCCTCGACCACACGTGGCCGGGGAACCTCCGGGAGCTCGATCACGCGATCGAACGGGCGGTTCTGGTCGGGCCCGGCCCTCTCGTGCGGCCAGGCGATCTCGGGCTCCGCACCAGCCGCGAGCCGTCGGGACGGCTCGAGGACCTGAGCCTCGAGGAGGTCGAGTCGCTCCTCGTCAAAAAGGCCATGCACCGGTTCGACGGAAACGTCACGCGCGCAGCGGCGGCGCTGGGGCTCAGCCGCAGCGCGCTCTACCGCCGTCTGCAGCGACTGGGGCTGTAGCGGGCCGGCCCCAGCCGTCGCCGTCTCGCTCCGCCCGTTCCGAACGCTGCCCCCGCCGCCTGGTGACGAATCCTCCGCTGGCCCCCACACAGTTCCCCCGCGGCGTGCCATCATGGCGATTCGGAACCATGAGGAGGGTGACGCTCTGCCGGCACTGCTGACACGATTGTTTCAGGGGGTCGTCGATCCCCGGGCGCTCCTGCTGGCGCTCGTACCGACACTGCTCGCGGCCTGGCTCGCGGCGCACCTCGTGCGCCGGATGGCCGCGGGTTGGCTCCGCAGCCTGACGGGAGACTCGTCTCTGCTCCTTTCGAGCCCGCACGTCCGGGGTTTGCTCCGGCTGCTCGGCGGCGGCACGTTCCTCCTGACGTTCGCCATCCTCCTCTTTCCCGCATTCGAGATGGCCGGACTGCGGCCGCGGGCCGGCGTCCACCTGCGCACGCTGGCGAACTGGACGTTCGAGTCCGGCCTCCGCATCCTGCTGATCACGCTGCTCGCGTACGCGGTGGTCTGGACGACGGCGCTGCTGGTGCGCCGTTTCGAGCACGACATGAACCTGGTGACCGACCTCGACGCGCTCGAGCGCGCCAAGCGCGCCAGAACGCTCGGGTCCGTCGTGCAGAAGGTCGTCACGGTGCTCGTCGTGGCCGTCGCGATCCTGATGATCATGGGCGTGCTGCACTTCGATGTGGCCCCGGTGCTGACCGGGGCGGGGATCGCCGGCCTCGCGATCGGCTTCGGTGCCCAGACGCTCGTGCGCGACATCATCAGCGGGTTCTTCCTGATTCTCGAAAATCAGGTACGGGTAGGCGACGCGGCGGCGATCAACGGCACGGGCGGCGTCGTGGAATCGATCAACCTGCGGACGATTATCCTGCGCGACCTCGAAGGCACGGTCCACGTCTTTCCGAACGGCGCCATCACGACGCTCGCCAATCGCAGCAAGCACTTCTCGTATTACGTCGTGGATCTTGCCGTGTCGTACTTCGACGACACCGATGCGGTCGCGGCCGTGCTGCACGAGCTCGGCGCCGGCCTCCAGGCCGACCCGGAGTTCGGGTCGTCGATTCTCGAACCGATCGAGGTGCTGGGTGTGGACGGGTTCGGCGAGTGGTCGGTCCGGATGAAGGCACGCATCAAGACCGTGCCTTCGAAGCAGTGGTTCGTCGGGCGGGAGCTGCGCCGCCGGATCGTGAAGGCGTTCGACGCGCACGGCTTCTCGGTGCCGTTCCGGTTTCCAGTCTGCTTTACCCAGGACGTGTGGAATCCGGCGAACGCTGTATTCGTCGACACGGTCAGCCGGCTCGAAGCGGAGCGCCGGCATCGCGTCCTCGTCGTCATCGATGACCACGTCTCCGCCGCCAATCCCTGGCTCTGCGCCGATATCGAGCAATACTTCGCGGCCTACTCGGAGTCGCTGGAGCTCGTGGCCCCGCCGGTCATCGTGGCCGGCGGAGAGCCGTGCAAGAACGACCTGACCGCGCCCTTTGCGATCCTTCAGAAAATCAACGATGTCGGGCTCGATCGCCAGTCGTTCGT
>JANPJN010000725.1:0-3736 GCA_031425515.1 Acidobacteriota bacterium
CCCCCATCTGCTCGATCGCGCGGCGCTTCATGTCGGCGTTCAGAGGGCCCATGGAGCTCCCCTCACCAAAAATCTGCGTCGTCACGCCCTGCCGGATTTCCCCCTGCGACCGGCCATCGGCAATCAGGGAATCGGTGGACCACGAGAGCATGTTGATGAACCCGGGCGCGACGGCCATCCCCGCGGCGTTGACGACGAGCGAAGCGGTCGCACTTCCGAGATTGCCGACGGCCTCGATACGGTCGGTCCGAATCCCGACATCCGCGCGCCGGCCTGGCGACCCGGTTCCGTCGTAGACGGTTCCGCCCTTCACGATGACGTCGAACGCCGCCGGCCCCTGGCTGTCTGCCGGACCCGCGAGAGGATCGACGACGACAGCGGCTACGAAGAGGGTGGCCACGATGCCCATGAGACTGTTGCGCATGCGGCGGATTATACGGGCGCGTGCGACGGCACGCGAGGGCGCGCCTCGAAGCTGTTCGGCCGATGCTAGAATCCGGAGTGGAGGCATCATGCGTTACGGGTGGATGACTGGACTGTTGATCGTTGCGTTCTGCACCGCACTGGGCGCGCAGGGTACCGGCAAGCCGGCGCAGGACGCGGCCGGCTATGCCGGCACGTGGGCCGGGACCTGGGAAGGCGGCCCGGACGGGGGCTCGGGGGAGATCGAGATCACGATCGAGAAAACCTCCACAGGTGCCCTCGCCGGGAAGGTCAAGGCCACGGGCGGCGCCGCTGATCACACCGCCCCCTTCAAGACGCTGACCCTCGACGCCGGCAGACTGAAGGCGAAGTACGACTACCCGCTGGGGGACGGAGGCGAAGTCGCGCTGGACGCCGCAGTCGAAGCGTCGAGCGCGAAAGGCACCTGGGCGCTCTTTCCCCCGGGCCAGACGACCGACGTCGCGCGCGGCACCTTCGTCGTCACCCGCAAGTAGCCTACCCAACGCACGGCCCGCCAGCCAGCCGGCCCGTTCAGGGCCGGTCGGCGCCCGCCGCACTGTCGCCCGACAGCGGCTGCTCCCAGAGCCGCCGATCCGGACTGTACACTTGAGCGATGGTGGAGTGGGACGCCGCCCGGTATCACCGGATCTCCGACCCGCAGATGGCGTGGGGCCGGAGGGTGATGGCGCGGATCGCGCCGCAGCCCGGTGAACGGATTCTCGACATCGGATGCGGCACCGGGCGGCTGACCGAGGAGATGGTTGCCGCACGCCCCGCGCTGGTGGTCGGGCTCGACCTCTCGGGACCGATGCTGGCGGAGGCGTCCGCGCGGCAGACGGCGAACGACGAGACGGGGCGCGCGGCGGTGCAGTACGTGCGCGGGGCCGGGGAGGCGCTGCCGTTTGCCGGGGCCTTCGATGCCGTGTTCAGCAATGCCACGCTGCACTGGGTGCCCGATCACGAGCGGCTGTTCGGCAGCATCCATGCGGCGCTGCGGCCCGGAGGGCGCCTGGTTGCACAGTGCGGCGGGGTGGGCAATCTGGCGCGGCTGTATGGCCGGGCGCGTGTGCTCAGAGAGGATCGGAGATTCATGCGGTTCTATGAGGGGTGGCGCGATCCGTGGCGGTTCGAGGGGGTGGACGCTACGCGGGCGCGCCTCGACGGGGCCGGCTTCGTGGAGTGCGTGGTCTGGCTCGAGGAGGCTCCGACTCCGTTCGATGGGGCCGCCGCGTTCTCCGAGTTCGCGGGTGCCGTGTGCCTGCGGCACGACCTGGCGCGGCTCACGGCGCCGATGCAGGCTGCGTGGCTGGCGGAGATCACGGCGATGGCGGCCGCAGACGACCCGCCCTTCACGCTGGACTACTGCCGGCTCAACATCGCCGCCAGGAAGCGGATCTCATGACGGGCGCGTACGACACCCGCGCGCGGGAGCACGCCGGACGCCGGGACGTCGAGCTGCGGCTCTCCGCGCGGATCGCCCGCGTCCGCCTGACGGTCTTCCTGCTCGCCATCGCCGTCATCGTCTGGACGCTCGCAAGCGGCGTGCACGCGTGGTATGTCGCCGCGGCCGGCGGGCTGCTCGCGATCTTCGGAGGCCTCGTCGTGTGGCACGCGCGCGTCGAGGGGCGGGCCGCGTGGCACGAGGCGCTGCGGACCGCCTGCGCACAGGCATGGGCGCGGGTGGACCGGCGGTGGGACGATCTCCCTGCCGGGCAGGCGCCGCCGCACATCGATCTGGCGCAGCACCCCTACGCGGTGGACCTCGACCTGTTCGGCCGCGCGTCGCTCTTCCAGTGGCTTGGTCCGGCGGCGACGCCCGGTGGCGATACGCGGTTGGCCGAGTGGCTGCTTGCCCCGGCATCGCCTGATGACATCGGAGCCCGTCAGGTCGCGGTCCGCGAGCTGGCCGACAAGTGGGAGTGGCGTGAAGCGCTCGCTGCCCACGGCATCCTGGCGCACGGCGCCAGGCATGCCGAGCTCGAGGCATTCATCGCCTGGGCTGGAACGCCGCCCCCCTCGCACGGCCTGCTCAAGGCGGCGACCGCCGTGATCCTCGCGACGCTCTGGCTGTCCATCGCATTCGCCGCGGCCTCCGGTCTCTGGATGGTGCCGCTTCTGGCCGGGGTGATCCTGTCGTTCGCCCTGGGGAAGACGATCGAGTCCACGATGGATCGCGCCGGGGCAGGGCAGCAGGCGCTCGGCCGGTACGCGGAACTGTTCGCGCACGTCGGCGCCGGGGGCTTCGAAGCAGCGGCGCTGCGGGGGTTGCGCGACAGGCTGTCGGTCGAGGGGCTGGAAGCCCCCCGCTGGATGGCGCGGCTCAATCGTACGCTTGGATTCGGAGAGCTGCGGCGGTCGGCCGCCCTGCTGCACTTTCCCGTGCAGGCGTTGACGCTGTGGGACTTCCACGTGCTCTTCGCCCTCGACAGATGGCGCCGCGTCGCCGGCCCTCGCGTGGCCGACTGGATGGCGGCGCTCTCGGATGTCGGCGCGCTCGCGGCGCTCGCGGCCGTCCGCCACGACAACCCCGAGTGGGCGGAGGCGCAGGTCGGAGAAGCGCAGGTGCTGTCTGCCCGGGGGATCGGCCACCCGCTGCTTCATGCCACCCGGCGCGTCGCGAACGACGTCGAGGTCGGGCCGCCGGGCACGCTGCTCCTGGTGACCGGCTCCAACATGTCGGGCAAGAGCACGCTGCTTCGATCGATCGGGCTGAACGTCGTCCTCGCACAGGCGGGCGCTCCGGTCTGCGCAGCGGCACTCGCGATGCCCGCGACGGAGCTGCAGTCGAGCATCCGTATTCAGGACTCGCTCGAGCTCGGCCTCTCGTACTTCATGTCGGCGCTGGCCAGGCTCAAGGGTGTCGTGGACGCGGCCGAGCAGCCGCGGACGGATCGTGTGCTGCTCTACCTGCTCGACGAGATCCTGCAGGGCACGAACAGCGCGGAGCGGGGCATCGCGGTGCAGGGCGTGGCCCGCCACCTGCTGAAGGCGCGGGCGATCGGTGTGATGACGACCCACGACCTGAACCTCGCGTCGGAGGAGCCTCTCAAGTCGTCTGCGCGGCTGGTGCACTTCACGGAGATCGTCGATCCCGACGGAGGGATGCGCTTCGACTACCGGCTGCGCGAGGGGATCGCGACCTCGCGCAACGCGCTGCGCCTGATGAAGATGATCGGCATCACCCTGGACGGCCAGTGACGCGGAGGGCGCTCGCGCGCGGGATCTGGCCGCTCGCGCTCTTCATCGTGCTGACGGCCGTCATGACCTGGCCACAGGTCACCGTGATCGGCAC
>JANPJN010000726.1:0-3853 GCA_031425515.1 Acidobacteriota bacterium
GCCGACGCGGATCGGCAGCACGTAGTCGGCGCCGAGCAGCACCCCTCTCACTCGGGGGTCGACGGGCCGGATGCGCGGGAGCCATTCGTCACGGATCGGAATGTTCCCGTCCGGACGGGAGAGTACCAGTCGCTCTCCCTCCTCCTGCACCATCCCGGTCAGCACGGGCCACTGGTCCTCTTCGTCGTCACCCTCCCCCATGATGAGCAGGGATAACTGGAAGCCGACGAGCTCGGATTTCTCCATGACGATTCTCAGCGCTCGACTCTGAAGGCGAGATACACGAGTGCGCTGTCCCGCTCGACGGGCAGGAGCACAGCGGCGCCCGGCTTCAGGGCGGCGGCGGCCGCTCGGACGTCTTCGGCCCCGGTCACCGCCCTGGTGCCCAGCGCGTAGATCACATCGCCTGGCTCGAGCCGGCCCTGCTGCGAGTAGGGCGCGTCGAGGGACACGCGCGCGACGACCGCTCCCTTGTCCCGCCGCAGCCGTGGCAGCAGCTCCGCGATCGTCGGCGTGAGGTCGAGCGCGACGACACCGAGCACCGGGATGGCCTGCTGCGCGCCGATCAAGGCCTCGAGCTCGCCCGCGTCGTTCGCGCGCTCCGCCACCGCCACGCGGACGGTCAACGGCTGCGCGCCCCGCCGCACACCGACCGCGACCTCCTCACCGATGCCCCGGGTGTACACATTGATCCGGAACTGCCGACCGTTCTCCATGGGCTTGCCGTCGAGCGACAGGACGATGTCTCCGGGCTGGAGCCCGGCTCTGGCGGCGGGCCCGTCCGGCGTGACGTCCGCGAGGACGACCCCCGCGTCGAACATCAACCCGAGCGCCTCGGCCATCAACGGCGTGATGGTCTGGGGCGTGACCCCGATCTCTCCGCGCCGCACGCGGCCGTACTTCCTGATCTGATGGAACACGTTGCGCACGATATTGCTCGGCGCAGCAAAGCCGATCCCCTCGCTGCCTCCCGAGCGACTGTAGATGAGCGTATTGATCCCGACGAGCTGCCCCTCGGTGTCCACGAGCGCCCCGCCGCTGTTGCCCGGATTGATGGTCGCATCGGTCTGGAAGTAGATCATCGGATCTTCCGGCGTCAACTGCCGCGCCACGGCGCTGACGACGCCCATGCTGACAGACGACTCCAGCCCGAGCGGACTGCCGAAGGCCAGCACGATCTGTCCCGAACGGAGCGCGTCGGAGTCCCCGAAGGCGATGGCCGGCAGCCCCTTCGCGTCCACCTTCACGACGGCGATGTCGGTCTCCTGATCGATTGCCACGACATGGGCCGGCGCCACACGCCCCCGCCGCTTCAGGATCGACTGGCCCGGCGCGCCGCCGGTCGCGGCAAACGGCAGCTCGACCTCGATCCGCGTGGCGTTCTCGACCACGTGGGCGTTGGTCACGATGAAGCCGTCGCCATCCACGATCACACCCGACCCGCTGCTCCGTTCGAGCTGCGGCTTCCCGCCCGCAATCCGATCCTCATCGTCAGGCGGCGCATAGCCGGTGACGAAGATCTGCACGACCGAGGGACTGACCTTCGCGGCGAGGTCCTGGAGCGATCGCGACAGATCGGCGAGCGGCGGCGCCGCGGCGGACTGGGCGAGGGCGGACACGGGGAGCACGAGCGTGAGTACGAGAGCGGCAAGGGCTTTCACGACCGGCATGACGGGCGATCGTAGCACGCACGTGTTGCGCAAAGAGACCGGCGCACGCACCAGAGAGGCGTGACGCCCTCGGCTGACCGAACGTGCCGGCACAGGAGCGAGCCGGAAAAGGCGCACCCGCTGCCGGTTGACAGAGTGGAGAGGATTGGGCTGCAATCCGCGCTATGCATCGAAGGGATTTCCTCGGCACCGCGGCGCTCGCGGCCGGCGGTGTGCTGACCGGCAGGCTGCCGGCATGGTCGGCGTCACCGGCTGACGGCCGCTACCTCTACGTGGCGACGCCGGGGATCCGCAACTACGTCGAGTACGGCGGCATCGGCGTGCTCGTCTTCGACATGGACCGCGGCCACCGTCTCGTCAGGCGTTTCCCGACCTTCGAGGTCGCGGAGGGCGCGGCCCCCGAGAACGTGAAGGGGATTGCGGCCAGCGCGAAGACCGGACGGTTGTATGTGACGACGCACCGGCGGATGGGGGCGTTCGACCTGCGGACGGATCGTCTGCTGTGGACGCGGGAGTACCCGGGCGGCTGCGACCGGCTCGCGATTGCGCCGGATGGCCGTCTGCTCTACGTGCCGTCGTTCGAAGGGCCGCACTGGCATGTGGTGGACGCCCTGAGCGGCGACGTGGTGTCGACGGTGACGAACAACGCGGGGGCGCACAATACGATTTACGGCCCGCGGGGCCGGCACGCGTACCTCGCGGGCCTGAAGTCCCCGCGCCTGCATGTGGCCGACACGCGCAGCCACACCGTGGTGAAGACCGTGGGCCCTTTCGGCAACGTCATCCGCCCGTTCACGATTGACGGCGCGGAGACGCGCTGTTACGTCAACGTCAACGACCTGCTCGGGTTCGAGGTGGGGGATCTGCGCAGCGGTGCGGTGCTGCACCGCGTGGAGGTGACGGGCTATCAGAAGGGGCCCGTCAAGCGGCACGGGTGCCCGAGCCACGGCATCGGTCTGACGCCGGACGAACGGGAGATCTGGCTGGCGGACGGCGCCAACGGGTGCCTGCACGTATTCGATGCGCGCGTGATGCCGCCGCGGCAGGTGGCGACGATTGCGCTCCGGGATCAGCCCGGCTGGGTGACGTTCAGCCTGGATGGCCGGTATGCCTATCCGTCGACAGGCGAGGTGATCGATGTCCGGAGTCGGCAGATCGTCGCGACACTTGCGGACGAGAACGGGCGGCCGGTCCAGAGCGAAAAGGTCGTGGAGGTCGCGATGGCCGGGGGGCGTCCGGTGCGGACCGGCGACCAGTTCGGCCTCGGGCGCCGACGCTAGCGCGTTGGTCCGCACCGCCATGGCCCGCGGCTGGATTCACCGAGGTCTTCGTGCGGGGCTGCTGGCGCTGCGGGTGCTTGTGGGGCTGCTGGTGCTGAGGGGCGAGGTGGCGTCCGGCCAGGAACCCCGGGCCAGCGGACCCGCGTCTCGCACGGTCGCTCCGGCCGACCCGGCGGCGCGTCACGCGGCCGAGCTGACGAAGCTGTGGGAGGCGGCGGCGGCATCGCCGCGCGACGCGGACCTCCAGAATCGACTGGGGGAAGCGCTCGAGCGCATGGGCGCGCTCGATGCCGCCGTCGAGGCATTCGAGCGGGCCGTGGACGCGCGGCCGTCCTTCCGCAAGGCGTCGAACAATCTGATTCTGACGCTCGTCAAGGCTGGCCGTGGGCCGGCAGCGGTGTCGCGCGCCCGCGCGCTCGCCGACGCCGCGCCCGGGGATGCCGAGCGGCAGTTCACGCTGGCGCTCGCCCTTTCGGAGCAGGATGTGGAGGCTGCGCTCGCGGCCTTCCGCCGGGTGATTCAGATCGATCCGCGGCATGCGCTGGCCCACGTCAACCTGGCGCTCGTGCTGAAGCGGGCCGACCGGATGCCCGAGGCCATCGACGCGCTGCAGCGCGCGCTCGCGATCGAGGACCGGGCGCAGGCACACTACCAGCTCGGGGTGCTCTACTGGCAGCAGGGGGACGCCGGCCGCGCGGTCAGCGAACTACGCGCGGCCGTGGCGGGGGAACCGGGATACGCCGACGCGTACTACACGCTCGGCGCCGTCCTCGCGGATCGGGGGGATCCTGGCGGAGCCGAGCGCGCGCTGCGGCAGGCGATCGCGCTACGCCCGGATCTCGCGGGTGCCTACGATACGCTCGGCCGCGTGCTGCGGCAGGCGGGACGGGAGCAGTTGTCGGC
>JANPJN010000727.1:0-2931 GCA_031425515.1 Acidobacteriota bacterium
GTGCCGAGCCCGGTGGATGTGCATGCGGCCAGCGACCGCGTCGAGCCCGGCGAGCAGGCGACGCTCATGGCCGACGTCGTGGATGGCGGGTTCGTCGAGGTCAACGACGCGCGTGTCGTCGCGAAGGTCACCGGGCCGAAGGGAGTCGTGACCGAAGTGCCGATGCAGTGGACCGGCGAGCGCAGCGGTCAATACCGCGCGGCGTTCACGACGTCGGATCCAGGACTGTATTCGGCGCAGGTCGAGGCATCGCGAGGCGGCAAGGTGCTGGGCACGGGACGGACCGACCTGCGCGCGGCGCCGGGCGACGGGGAGTACTTCGATGCGACGATGCATGCGCAGCGGCTGCAGCGGATTGCGGAAGAGACCGGCGGCCGCTTCTATACGCCTGAGACCGTGGCGGGGATGCCCGAGGATCTGCGGTATACCGGACGGGGGGTGACGACCATCGAGGAGCGCGAGCTCTGGCACATGCCGATCGTGCTCATGCTGTTCGTGGCGCTGCTCTCGGCCGAGTGGGGCTACCGCCGCTTCGTCAACCTCACCTAGGGGGACACTCATCTTTACGGTAAGTCGTTGATAGCAATGGGACACATGGGGAAATGGCTCGGATCGGCCGTCGCGGGCGCTGTGCTGCTGCTGACGGCGGCGCCTGCCCGGGCGCAGTCCGTCCACCTGACGGTCATCGTCGGGCTCGCGGGCGATCCCGAGCACGCGACGCTGTTCGACCGCTGGGCGGGGAGCCTCGTGGACGCGGCGTCGGGCCGCCTGGCGATCCCACGCGAACGGATCCAGTACCTCTCCGATCGACCCGAGGCTGACGCGAAGCGCGCCCCCGGCAAGTCCACGCGTGACGCGATCGCGAAGTCGTTCGCCACGCTGTCCGCAACCGCGGCACCAGAGGACGTCGTGTTCGTCGTGTTGATCGGGCATGGGACGTTTGACGGCAAGATTGCCAAGTTCAATCTGCCGGGACCCGACATGACGCCCGCAGACTTCGTGCCGCTGCTCAAGAGCCTCAAGTCGCGGCATGTCGTCTTCGTCAACACCGCCAGCGCCAGTGGTCCCTTCCTCGCCGAGGTGTCCGGTCCGGGGCGGACGATTGTGACGGCGACGCGTTCCGGTGCCGAGCGCTTTGCAACGCTCTTCGGCGGGCACTTCGTGGACGCCATCGCGGGGGACGCCGCCGACGCCGACAAGAACAAGCGCGTGTCGGTCCTCGAGGCCTTCGACGCCGCCCGCCAGGGGGTCGTGCGCGCTTTCGAGCAGGCCGGCACCATGCTCACCGAGCACCCGCTGCTCGACGACAGCGGCGATGCGCAGGGCAGCCCCGACCCGAAGGCTGACGGCAAGAACGGCAGGGTCGCGAGCGTCCTCTCGCTCGGTGCGGCGACCGGCGCCGATCCCCGGCCATCCGACCCGAAGATCCGCGCGCTCTACGACGAGCGCAGCGATCTCGAGCGTCGCGTCGAGGGGCTCAAGCTGATGAAGACCGGCATGGAGGCCGCGCGCTACGCCTCGGAGCTCGAGCGGCTCCTCACGGAGCTCGCGCTCAAGACGCAGCAGATCAGAAGCGCCGAGGGCCGGCGGTGATCCCCGATGCCACGACGCCTCCTGCTCCTCGTCCTTCTCATCGCCCTGGTGGGCGGGGCTCTCGCCGCGCAGCGGGGACGCAGCCGCAGGCCGGCGCTCGACGTCGAGGTGCAGGGCAACACCCCCTACGACGGACGGTTCGTCTTCGTGCGCCTGCGCTACAGCGCGGCCTTCGGACGCTGGGGCAACTGGATTGGGGACGGCGGCGTCCCCTGGTCGCACGACTACCCGGACGGCGAAGTGCACCTCTCGAAGATTCTCGAGGAGCTGACGCTGCTCAACGTCCGCACCGACGGCTCGAACATCATCACGATCGACGATCCGGAGCTGTTCAACTATCCAGTCGCCTACATGGCGGAGCCGGGCCACTGGGGCGTCACGCCGCCCGAGGCGGCGGCGATGCGCCAGTATCTGCTCAAGGGCGGCTTCGTGATCTTCGACGATTTCCGCTCGGGCGACTGGGACACGCTGCAGGATCAGATGCGCATCGTCCTGCCCGAGGCGCGCTGGATCGAGCTCGACGGCACGGCGCGTGTCTTCCACGCTTTCTTCGAGATTCCGAACCCCGAGGATCTCGCCGCGCCGTACGGCGGCGAGCCGCCGTCCTACTGGGGGCTTTACGAGCAGAACGATCCGCGCCGGCGCCTGATGGCGGTGGCCAACGTGAACAACGACATCAGCGAGTACTGGCAGTTCTCCGACTCCGGCATCGCCCCGGTGGACCTCACGAACGAGGCCTACAAGTTCGGCGTGAATTACGTGATGTACGCGCTGACGCACTGACAGCGCCAGGCGCCGCGACCCACCATCTGCTGAGGAGGCCGTTTTGAATCCCGCCGTCACCGATACGATCGATCTCGAGTCGCCAGACGACGTCGCGCTGGCCGAGCGGATGAAAGCGGGGCGCGAGCGCATCATCGCCGAGCTCCGCAAACTGATCATCGGGCAGGACGATGTCGTCAACCAGGTGCTGCTGACGCTGTTCGTCGGCGGCAACAGCCTGATTGTCGGCGTGCCCGGCCTGGCCAAGACGCTGCTGATCCACACGCTCGCGCGCGTGCTCGATCTGAAGTTCAACCGCATCCAGTTCACGCCCGACCTGATGCCGTCCGACATCACCGGCACCGACATCATCCAGGAGGATGCGGCCACCGGCCGGCGGCAGATGGTCTTCGCCCCGGGTCCGATCTTCGCCAACATCGTGCTGGCCGACGAGATCAACCGGACGCCCCCCAAGACCCAGTCGGCGCTGCTCGAGGCGATGCAGGAGCACCGCGTCACGATCCAGGGACGGACCTACAAACTGGAAGAGCCGTTCTACGTGTTCGCGACGCAGAA